>CAIWDQ010000472.1 GCA_903911455.1 uncultured bacterium | reverse complement strand
CACTGGCTGCAAATTATCCATTAGAAGCCGGCAAAACATTCAAAAAGAATATTAAATATATAGGAGCAGTCGGTAATACATTATTAGTTGTTGATACTACAGGCAATACAGCTAGTGTGAAACTTAGGATTGAGATTAAATAAAAGTGCCTTAAGTACTTAAAGTGCCCTAAGTGCCTAAAGTTGGAAGGCAATAAATTGGAAATATTAGATAAATCCGCTAAGTGAGTTTCATTTTCATTTAGCGGATTTTTATTTTCTAAAATAAAAGATTTGAATCGTAATGAATTTAACCAATCGCGTCATTGCGAGGATGCAATCCGAAGCAATCTCATGCCAAATAATTAAAATTAGATTGCTTCACTTCGTTCGCAATGACGATGTATTATTTTCAACTTTAGGCATTTTAGGCACTTTAAGTACTTTAGGCACTATTCTTTCCCTTCTTAATTCGTAATTCGTAATTCGTAATTTTTATTCTTTTATCCTACTTATCCATTTCTCCTGTTGCGGAGCTTCATAAGTCTTCATCTTATTAAATAAAGCTTCAATAGAAACATCATCAACCATCATCTGACGATGGATAGGTCTCATAAACTTTTCGGTAACCATAAAATCAACCTGCTTAATGAGATGATCATAATAATGATTTATGTTTAAGATGCCCACAGGCTTGCGGTGAATATCCAGTTGCGAAGAAGTCATCATTTCAAACAACTCATCTAATGTGCCGAAGCCACCGGGCAACGCAATAAAAGCATCCGAAATATCAGCCAACACTTGTTTGCGTTCGGCCATCGAATCTACAAACAAAAGTTCAGTTAAGTTGTCGTGAGCTATCTCTTTAGAAGAAAAAAAGCGGGGAATTACTCCAATAGCTTTGCCCCCATTATTTAAAACCTCGTCGGCAATGATGCCCATAAGCCCAACTTTAGCGCCACCATAGATAAATGTTATGTTTTGTTGCGCAAAATAAATTCCAAGCTCATTAGCTGCTTCACTATATATTAAAGGCTCTCCCGTACTTGAGCCACAGAACACACAAACTGCATTCAATTGATTTATTTGCCCCATTTATTACGATGAATTCGTGATTTGATAAATCTTTCGGGCATCTCTTTTACCTCATCAGGATGTCCTACGGCTATGATTGCCAAAGGTTGCACGTGAGAAGGCAATTCAAAAAGCTCAGAAACGTTACGCATACGATCTTCACGAGGATTTACTCCTAACCAAACCGTACCTAAACCCATTCCATGCGCCGACAATAATATATTCTGCACAGCCGCCGAACAATCCTGTATCCAGTAACTTGTCATAGGCTCAATCAACTCATCAGCACAAACTACAATAGCCAGCGGTGCCTCCTTTAACATCTGAGAATAAGGATGAACTCCCATAATCTTGTTAAGCATCGCCCTATCATCAACCACAATAAAACACCAAGGCTGTTTATTGTTGGCAGAAGGTGCATACATTCCGGCCTTTAGCATATTTTCTATCTGTTCTTCCGAAACTGCATCTGTTTTATACTTACGTATAGCTCTTCTTGTTAAAATTACATCTTGAATATTCATTATTATGTTATTTTCTAAACTGTTTTTTTTATGAAAGTCGTCATTGCGAACGAAGTGAAGCAATCTCAAAATATTAATCAGCTTTAGATTGCTTCGTCGTGCCTCCTCGCAATGACGCCTTGTGAAATCTTTACATTTTTATATTTGTTGATATTTATTTAGTGTGCCTCTAACCAATTATCACCTATCTCCATTTCTATTTCAACCGGTACTTTTAAAGGCAATGCAGTCTTCATACATTCCTCAATGATAGGCTTTACGATATCAAGCTCCGACTTATGTATATCAAACACCAATTCATCATGAACCTGCAAAATCATTTTTGATAATAGGTTTCTTTTAGTAAATTCTCTATGAATATTAATCATCGCAACCTTAATCATATCAGCACTTGCCCCCTGTATAGGTGCATTAATCGCATTACGCTCTGCAAAGCCTCTTGCATTAAAATTATTTGACATAATATCTTTCAAATACCTTCTTCTGCCAAGCATAGTTTCCACAAAACCATTCTCTCTGGCAAAAGCAATAGTTTGATTCATGTAATCTTTAATCTTAGGATACTTTGCAAAATAATTATCTATGATTTCAACAGCTTCCTTGCGGGGAATATTTAATCTTTCGGACAATCCAAAAGCAGAAATGCCATAAATAATACCAAAATTAACCGTTTTAGCATTCCTTCTCATATCCTGAGAAACTTCAGCAAGCTCTACACCATAAACTTTAGCAGCAGTAGCAGTATGAATATCCACTTTAGTATTAAAAGCTTCAAGCATACCTTCGTCACCACTTAAACTAGCGATAATTCTTAACTCAATCTGAGAATAATCTGCTGATAAAAGCGTATAATCGCTGTTGCGAGGAACAAAAGCTTTGCGAATTTCTCTTCCTCTCTCAGTTCTAATTGGTATGTTTTGCAAATTAGGATTGTTTGAGCTCAATCTACCGGTTGCAGCCACCGCCTGATTGTAAGAAGTATGCACTCTGCCGGTGCGAGGATTGATAAGTTCGGGCAAAGTGTCAACGTAAGTAGATTTAAGTTTAGAAAGCTGACGAAAATCAAGTATCTTTTGAATAACCGGATGCTTATTAACCAACTTTATAAGGATTTCCTCTCCGGTAGAATGCTGTTGGGTCTTAGTTTGTTTAGGTTTCTCAACTATTTTAAGCTGATCAAACAAAACTTCGCCTAATTGCTTTGGCGAAGCAATGTTAAATGTAGTTCCGGAGAGCTCATAAATTTCTGTTTCCATCTGTTTAATTTCATTTTTTAACTCTTCAGAATAAATATTAAGTGCATTGCCATCAATCTTTACACCCTCCTTTTCCATATCAGCCAAAACAGGAATCAAAGGAGCCTCTACATTATTATATAAGTCCTGCACTTCCGACTGAACGAGCAAAGGCTCAAAAACATTCTTCAACTGCCAGGTAATATCGGCATCCTCAGCAGCATATTCTTTAATAATTTCTAAAGAAACACCCCTCATACTTAATTGATTCTTGCCTTTCTTGCCAATTAACTCCTCAATAGAAACAGGAATGTAGTTAAGATACGACTCAGCCAGGAAATCCATTCCGTGACGCATGTCAGGCTGCAGTAAGTAGTGCGCAATCATAGTATCAAACAGCTTCCCATTCACATTTGTGTCGTACCACTTAAGCATAGCTATGTCAAACTTTATATTTTGACCTATCTTCTCAATATTTTCATCCTCAAATACTGGTTTAAACTCATTAACTATTTTCAAAGCATCATCATAAACAGCTGGAATTGGAATATAATAAGCTTCGTTGTTCATAAAACTAAACGACATACCCACCAACTCACAATTATTGACGTCGGTACCGGTAGTTTCGGTATCAAAACAAAAACTTTTCTGTTGTTTTAAGATTGAAATCAACTCCTGCCTTTTTGCAGCATCATCAACTAATATATAATTGTGTTTTGTATTATTAATTGTGTTCTTATTTTCGGGGATTTCTTCCTCTTCAATAGTTGTTTGCTCTTCTTCATAAGAAGAAAACAAATCCGGAGCATTTGCAGCCCTCAGTTTTTGTTCTGTACCTTCCTGAACAGAAATATCTGTGAACACTCTCTTTGCAAAGGTGCGAAACTCTAATTCGTCAAGTATCTCTTTTAAAGCTTTTTTGTCAGCTTTACCATGCAAAAAGTCTTCTTCATTAAACTCAACAGGTGCATCTAAAATAATAGTAGCCAAATTACGCGACTGAATGCACTGCTCAGCATGTGTGAGCACCTTTTCTCTTAGTTTTGGATTGCTAATCTTATCCGCATTAGCTATAAGATTATCAATATTATCAAATTCCTCAATCAACTTACGCGCAGTTACCTCGCCAACGCCTGGAATGCCTGGAATATTATCAGAAGCATCACCCCACAAGCCCAACATATCAATTACCTGGTCGGGTCTTTTGATGCCGAACTTCTCACACACTTCGGGTACACCCATAATAACGGCTTTTTCGCCCATTCGTCCTGGTTTATATATGAAAATGTTCTCTGAAACCAACTGTCCGAAATCTTTATCAGGAGTAACCATATAAGTTATGTAACCCTGTTTTTCTGCTTCCTTTGCAAGAGTACCTATAATGTCATCAGCTTCATAACCTTCGGCCATAAGTACGGGGATATTGAAAGCTTGAATAAGTTTAACGATGTAAGGAAGCGAACCACTAAGATCATCAGGCATTGCCTGACGGTTAGCTTTATAATCAGTGAACTCAATATGACGAACAGTGGGCGCATAGGTATCAAAACAAACTGCAATATGACTGGGTTTCTCTGTTTTCAACAGATCATAGAGCGTATTAGCAAACCCCATGGCAGCAGAAGTGTTAACTCCTTTAGAATTTATTCGCGGATTCTTATTTAAAGCATAAAAGGCGCGATAAATTAAAGCCATTGCGTCAAGCAGATAAAGTTTTTTGTCAGTAGGCATATGTGTATATTATTAAGTGTGTAAAATTAGTGTAATTTTTTGATTGTTTTGACTAATAATTTTAAGTTAATTGTAAAATCAATTTTAAAACCGAGCAAAATCAAGATTGTTTTCATCCAAAAAAAAAAAATCATACTCATAATTAAAATTATAATCAACAATATTCAAATCACTATTAAAATATTTTTATTGTAAAATTAATTAAAGGTATTTATTAAAATAATCATGCAAATTAATAAAGAATACTAGCAATTAAACTTAATGAAGCAAATGTTAAAATTAATTAACAAAATATCATGACTTGCTTAAATGCTGTAGATTACAAGAATAATTCTCTTTAGAAACGTGTAAATTCTGTAAGTTTTAATGTAAAAATGTCAAATTATAGCCATTATCCCTTAGGGAATAATGATTATTCCCTAGGGGATAATGGGAATTCCGGGAATATTAACTAAATATTAAAGAATATAGCTACTATGCTTATGCGAATATTGATGATAAAGGTTGGAATTATAGTAAAAATTAACAGATTTTGTATTATCCCCCAAGGAATAATCACTGTTCTGCGGGGGATAATGAGAAATCCCTAAGGGAATAATAGAAAAACCCTAAGGGAATAATAGAAAAACCTTAAGGGAATAATGGGAATTGCCTAAAACTAAAAGAAGATAGGGTAAAAAAACATCAATTTAAAAAAGAAATTTGCAAAAGTAAAAAAAGAAATGACCTCCGATGTAAAATTAATGCAGTTTTACACACAAATGATATCATTATAATACAAAAGATACAGCGTTAATAAAAAGAGATGTTATTCAATATTATATTTTAACAATTAATTTATAAACATTTTTACTTGTAATTGTTGTTTGTTTAGTACTTTTGCCGACGAATTAATGTTATCATAATGCAATCGTTTATGTTTTTGAAAAGAATATATATCATCTTAATTATACTTATAACAACTCCATTATTTGTTTCTGCTCAGGACGAAACTCCCTGTGGCAAGACTGAAAATAAGAAAGCTATTAAGAAGTTTGATAAAGCTGTGGACGCTTACAGTTCGTCAAGTTATGTTGAAGCTATCAAGATTTTAAAAGAAATTGTGGAAGATGAACCCGAATATGCCGATCCTTACTTTTTATTAGGCACTATTTTTATCAAGAAAGTTGATAAAAATATAAAAGCTGCCGAGAAATACTTTAAGCGCGTGATAGAAATTTGTCCTGAATATGATCCTTATGTTTATTATTATCTGGGAGATATTTATTATGGTGCTGAAAAGTTTGATACTGCTTCTCTTTATTTTAAGAAGTTTTTGAAAGATGTAGATAAAATAAAATCTGATAAAGATTATAATGATGCTGTGGCAAAGGAGAAGTGGGCTACATTTTATGATAATATGTTTAAGCATCCGGTTCCGTTTGATCCAAAACCACTTGAAGGTGTTTGTACTACTTTGGATGAGTTTCTGCCTTATATTTCTGCAGATAATGAGTCATGTTATTTTACAAGAAGAACTGAACTTCCACAGGAAAAAACAGGTTGGAGCAAAGCAGATAAGAAATACAAAGAAAAATTTATGGTGAGTGAACGTAAAAATGGAGTGTTTGATAAGGGTGAAGAGATGCCGCCACCGTTTAATATCAGCGATAATGAGGGGGGTGTAAGTATGTCGGCCGATAATAAATTTCTTGTGTATACTAAGTGCAAAGAGTCTTCAAACTATTATAATTGTGATCTTTGTTATTCGGAATACATCAATGATGCCTGGACTTCTATAAAAAATCTAAGTGATAAAGTAAATTCAGCTAAAACATGGGAGACTCAACCAAGTATTACTGCTGATGGTAAGACTATTTATTTTGTAAGTGATCGTCTGGGGGGATTTGGAGGAAGTGATATCTATAAAACTACACGTGATGACAGTGGAAAATGGTCGGCACCAGTTAACTTAGGACCAACTGTTAATACTGTCGGAAATGAAAAGACTCCATTTATTCATACAGACAGTCAAACATTATATTTTTCTTCAGATGGGTGGCAAGGTATGGGTGGTTATGATATTTTTTATATTAAAATGGGTGAAGAATTTAAATGGACTAAACCTAAGAATATTGGTTATCCAATCAATTCAAAAGATGATGATATAGGTTTTTATGTAAGTACAGATGGCAAGAATGCATACTTTGCATCTAACAAGTTGCAGGGAGTTGGTGGGTATGATATCTTTTATTTTGACCTATATGAAGAGGCACGTCCTGAAAAAGTTTTATTTATAAAAGGGCAATTAAAAGATGAGAAAACAGATGAAGTAGTTCGTGCCAAAATAGAGATCACAAATATAGATACTAAGAAAGTTACAGAGATACCTGTTGATGAAAATACAGGGAAATATGTTGCTGTTCTTCCATTTAAAAGTGATTATCTTTTAAAAATAAAGAAAGAAGATTATGCTTATGAATCTAAATATATATCTAAAAATGATGAAACTTTTCAGCAACCGGCAACTGTTGATCTTAAAATAAAACCAATTGAAGTTGGTGCTTCTTATCAATTAAAGGATATTAATTTTGCTACTAATTCGTATGAACTTAGCAAAGAGACAAAGTTTATTATTGATGGTTTTATTGAATTTCTAAAAGAAAATCAAAATATTAAAGTAGAGATTCAAGGACATACTGATAATGTAGGAAGCGATAATGCGAATCTTATATTGTCTGAAAACAGAGCTAAAGCAGTTGAAGAATATCTGCTTAATAATGGCATTAGTTCTACAAGATTAAAGTTTAAAGGATATGGTGCTAGTAAACCGGTAGCATCTAATCAGACGGAAGCAGGTAAAGCTAAGAACAGAAGAACAGTTTTTGTGATTATTTCTAAGTAATCTGAACAAAAAAAAGGAGCCTTCACTAAGTTTATGATGAAGGCTCTCATTGTATTTCGTAATTTGAATTTACATTATTTTCCCGTTAAGGATTTAGGTATTCTTCCTGTCTTAATTGTTTCGGAGCGTAGCCTGCGCCCCACTATTCTTTCGACCATTCTTCCGGTTTCTAACACTTTTTCTATGTCCAGATTGGTTTCTATTCCCATTTCATCCATCATAACTACCAGATCTTCGGTAGCATTTAAGCCTGCTATGCTGGAATCGGCATAATAGTACTCTCCTGTGCCTGCCACCGGTACGCCACTGACAAAATTAGCAGGTTGCCCACCAATTCCACCCATTGTTGCTTCATAATTAGTCATTCCAGCCTGAAGCGCGGCTAATGCATTAGCCAATCCCCAACCGCGGGTAGTATGCAGGTGTACAATATGTTTGTTCGGGTTTTGAAACTCATCCATTAGCATTGAAAAGTAATCATAGATGCGATTGGGTGAAGCCGAGCCGTCATGATCTGCATGTTCTACGTCTTTTACACCAATATCGAACCATCGTTTAGTAAATTCTACTGCTTTTTTCATTTCGGTCGGGCCTTCAATCGGACAACCCCAGATAGTACTCACAGTTCCATTGACTTTAATACCGGCATCATTGGCTTTTTTGATATATTCCTCAGCCATTTTCCAATAATCTTTTAAAGATAAACCTGAATTCTTTACATGATGTGATTCACTTGTAGAAACCATCAGTAAAATACGATCGGGACCGAAGCCTTCCTGCCTGTTTCTAATGGCTCTTTCGATAGCTTTTTCTCGGATAGTAACACAGGTTAGCGAAACATTATCAATAAGATGAGCTACACGTTTGCTACTCCGCAATGCTTTCATTAAAACATCGGCATCTTTAAACTGAGGCATGCCTGCGGGATTACCCAGATTGGTAACTTCAATATGTTTGAAACCGCATAGTATCAATTGTTCTGCCAGCCACAACTTGGCTTCTACAGGTATGTAAATTTCTTCGTGTTGAAACCCGTCTCTTACTGTAATATCGCCAATAACTACTTTTTTTGGATAATTCATAGAATTAAATCTTTAATATATTTAATAAATTAATCACGCTCCGTGATTCTCTAATTTGTTTTGAGTTAAACAACTAAAACATACTTTTGTTAGTTGCCATCCAATTTTTAATACTCTTAAATTTCTCAACAATCAACTTCATAAATCAAATAATGATGTTCATGATGTTTTGTTTTTTAATGATTATTATTTTTATGATGATGTTTTTTATGTTTTTTATTTTTATTTTTATGATGCTGTTTTTATTTATTATGATAAGATTTTGAACATCTATCACTAGTTTAGCTACTTAAATAATATTTAGCTCTTATATTATGATGATAGATTATAGTATTATTGATGTTTTCTCTTAAATTGTGAACATTTAAGAGATAATTGTGAGAATTGTTTCTTAAATTGTGAACATTTAAGAGATAATTGTGAGAATACTTTCTTAAATTGTCAACATTTAAGAGAAAATTGTGAGAATAGTTTCTTAAATTGTGATAATTTAGTCGACAATTGTGACAATTGCTTCTTAAATTGTCGACCTATAAGAAATATGCCTCGACCTACTTCTTTAAATCTTCGACCTACAAGAGAATTGCCTCGACCTATTTTCTTAAATCTTCGACCTACATGAAATATGCCTCGACCTACTTCCATAAATCTTCGACCTACAAGAGAATTGCCTCGAGTTACTTCTTTATATTATAATTATTTTAAATATAATTG
>CAIWDQ010000471.1 GCA_903911455.1 uncultured bacterium | reverse complement strand
TGAATAGTTATAATATGTTTCATTTTCTTTTACTTTACTTACTTTTCCCTTGATGGAAAAGTAACAAAAGATCAAGACTCCATCTCATTTACTTCAAAACTACAATTAAAAAAAACGAACGCAACCCAAGCCATCCCGAAATTAACATTAGTGCATTTATTTAAGTTCTCGTCGTCGGGACTCGTGGATTGCTCACTATAGTGCTAATTTAATTATTGTTAGAATTGTTTTTTTTATCTTGTTTTGTAGCATAAATGAGCTGATGTCTGTCCGAAAACAACAAAATGCAATTGTATTTATTATAATACTTGTGGGTACACGGTAGCTCCTTTGGAGAGGACTTAAAAAATGGGACAATTAGGACAATTAGGACAATTTGTGACCTACCTATCGGCAGGCAAGTTTGGTGATTTAAGAATTATAATCCATAGGATTTTAATATCAATAGAAATAATACCATCAAATATATTAATTGTCCGGAGGACATTAACAAATATATATTCCTTATGGGAAAATAAGATTGTGTGGGGTTGGTTTTTCTATTGAGATATATCTCCTATGGAGAATATTATTTATATATTTTACAAATACTATCATTTGTAGTATAATTTTTATTACTTTTGACGAATATAATAATAAGCTATGAATAAAATTGCCTTGTTTCTATTTTTACTATTTCAATCTTTAATAGTTAATGCTCAAAATGATACTAATAATAAAACAATTAAAACTATAGATAATTTTTATCCATCACTTATAAAGGAATCAAATTTTACTAATACAGAACCTACCACTTTTGATAAATACCCTCTAAAGGTATTGAATGTTTCTAGTATGTGGACAACTTTAAATAGTAATGTGTCAAATGATTTGAAATCTGTTTATTTTACTAGTAGTACTACTGGCATTATAGTTGGGACAGGTGGGATAGTATTAATGACTAAAGATTCAGGGAATACATGGATACCAAAACTATCTGGAACTTCAAATCAGTTAAATGGAGTGTCAATTTATGGGACTAATTTTGGATTTGCTTGCGGTAATGGTGGAACAATAATTAAATCAAAAGATGGTGGTAATACATGGTCAGAGTGTAGATCTAATACAACCAAAAATTTGAATGCAATTGTAGCTTACTCTAATTCGTTGATAGTTGCGATAGGTGATTCTGGTACTATAATAAAGTCTGAAAATGCAGGAAAAACATGGAATATTGTAGCTTCAATTACTTCAAACAACCTTTACTCCATATTCATTATAAACACTACAAATATATTTATTGGAGGAGCTAATGGAGTTATTATACATACGTCAAACAGTGGGGTTCCTTGGATTTCTCAAAAATCAGGTATCTATGGAGATGTACAATCTTTATTTTTTACTAATAATACAAATGGTTATGCCGTTTCATCTGTAGGAGATATGATCAATACAACTAATTCAGGCAACACTTGGAAGCTAAATAATAGTAACTATGGTGATAATTATACTTCAGTGTATTTCTATAATTCAAATTGTGGATATGTAGTAGGATCTAAAGATGGACATAGTATTGGGATAAGAACTCTTGATGGGTTTAGAACTACAACAAATCAATTAAATCAAAATTATATTTTAAAATCTATTCATAGTCCTGATGGATATACTTTTTATACAGTAGGGAATGGGGGAATTATTATGAAGTCAAATATAAATTCTAAAGGTATAATTACCATAGACCATGACATAATACTACCTCCAGTACCTTCAACATTAAACTCTATTCCAATACAGTATTGGCAGATGTACCAATTAAATGGTAATATTGATTATACAAATGTTTTGCAACTTGTTTCACAAATTACACCTAATACATTTACTTATACTTTATTAGATTCAGAAGGGCAAAATGCTTCAGAGGTGTTAAACTGGTTTATTCCTGGAGCTATTGTTGGATTTGTTAATCCTTTTGAGTTTTGGGTGCCACTTAATTTAACTTCATTGGAAGTTGATAGCACATTTTCTAGTATTATAAATTATTTCCCTAACTTTTTAACAAAGTATAAAGATAAATTTTTTCTACTTTCAACAGTAAATGATGGATCCGAAGCCAAAGGTTTTGGAGTTGCATCATCTTTTGATTTTGTGAAATGGAGTTCTATTAAAAAGAGTTATCTAAACAAAAATGATTTTTCAGCATGGATGCAAAAAGAACCAGTTAATGGATTCCCAGCTGAGAATTATTTAGCTCCTGGACCTGCTTACAATAATTTAATAGATGGTGAATATAAAATCCCATTTGGTATGATTAAAAGGGGAACTTCCCCTACAATATACCGATTTGGAATGATGATGACTAAAGATTTTAACTCATTTTCAAATTTTACTGAAGACTATTTTCATTGTTCATCCATAGATGATGGAAATTCTACAAAATGGAATTATTGTGCATATGCTTATTATAAAGGACATCACTATATTGCAGCTGATATAACAACAACATGGGATACTAAACCCATACGAAGAACTTATTTATTTGAATGGGGTGGTACGATTAAAGATATGTCTCTAAAATTAGTCCAAAAGATAGGAGACAATCGTATTAGAGGTATGTGGAATGCAGGATTTTCTTGTGTGCCTTCTTTTTTTACATGTGAAAACAGACTATTAATGTTTGTTGAAGCAATAGATGATAATAGTGGAGCTGGATATTTTAAAAATGGGAACATGAATAATTATAATGGATTATTTATATTTGACACTATCTCAAGAAAATTCTATGAATATTTTAGTAATCCTATTGTACAGAACCCAAAATTAAGGGATGTGGATATGGTGAAATATTCCAGTCATCAAGGAAATCTCGTGGCTTATGAAGATCTTAGTAAAGGAGTTGTGTATTTTATGATGTGTATGAGTCTAGGCCCAAGTTCATATAATTTGTTTCCTGCTAAATTAAATAAAATAAAAAACAAAGAAGTTAATGACTGGTTTATCAAGAATAAAATTCATATAACAACAAGCCAGTAAATTATTATTCTTTAAATTAAAGCTTATAAAAAAAAATTGTATCAAATATTTTCTTCTTCTCATTTTATATTTAAACCCTGTTTTTGGTTATAAATATAATAAACATCATAAAGAAAAAAAACCTAACAGGAAAGAAAAATACCTGTTAGGTTAAATCATTAAAATAACAATGTTAAATCTTCTTCTCTTTTATATTTAAACCTTGTCTTTGGTTATAAATATAAGAATAATTATGAATGTTAAATGGAGGCAAGGAATGAGATTGCTTCGCTACGCTCGCAATGACGGTTGGGCATTTGTTATGACGGTTGAGTAAAAGGACATCCCCCTAGCCCCCTTCAAAGGGGGAATTAAAGACAATAGCTCCCTTCAAAGGGGGAATAAATCTACTATCTCAAAGCAGCCATCAACAGTTCTATATCCTGAAAAGGCAAATTAAAAGTATCTGAAATATATTTATTGGTAACAGTTCCATTGTAAATATATACTCCCTGACGAAGTCCGTAATCTGTTTTTAGGATATTATTAACGCCACCTTCTTCGCCAATATCTAAAATAGTAGGTGCAAAACAATTGCTCAACGAATAAGAAGCAGTATGCGGAACTCTGGAAGCAATATTGGGCACACAATAATGGGTAACACCATACATACTAAATACCGGGTCGGCATGGGTGGTAACATGAGAAGTCTCAACACAACCTCCCTGATCAATACTTACATCAATAATTACTGAGCCGGGTTTCATTTCCTTAACCATTTCTTCGGTAATCAAACAAGGAGTTCTGCCCGAAGAAGAATGCACTGCACCTATCACAACATGAGCAGTCCGTAAGGCCTTTAACAATACTTTTGGCTGAACAATAGAAGTAAAGATACGCGAATTTAAATTAGTTTGAAGTCGCCTTAGTTTGTAAATAGAATTATCAAACACCTTAACATAAGCACCAAGCGACATGGCAGCGCGTGCAGCAAATTCGCCAACAGTACCAGCACCAAGGATTACAACTTCGGTAGGCGTAATACCAGAGAAACCGCCAAGCATAATGCCTTTGCCATATTCTGTATTACTCAGATATTCGGCAGCTATTAATATTGAAGTATTACCAGCTATCTCACTTACTGATCTGATAACAGGATATGTCTTGGTTTTATCTTTGATATATTCAAAAGCTAAAGCAGTTGCTTTTTTATTAATTAATCCTTTGAAATAATTCTCGGTTCGGGTACCAATATGAAGAGCAGAGATAATAATCTGTCGTGTTTTGATCATATCAATCTCTACCTCGGCTAATGGAGCAACTTTTAAGATAATATCAGCCTGATAAACTTCTTGTGGAGAATAAACTATCTGAGCACCCACTTCGGCATAGTCTTCGTTTTCAAAATGCGCAGCTTTCCCTGCATTGTTCTCAACAATAACTCTATGTCCATTGGCTACAAACAATCCTGCAGCTTCGGGAACAATAACGACGCGGTTTTCGTTTAACGAAATTTCTTTTGGAATGCCGATTGTAAGACATGCCTGTTTCTTTGAAACCTCAAGCATTTCTTCCTTTGGCATCAAACCTTCTGCCAGATTAAACTTAATAAATTCTTCCTTACTTGTAGCCATAACTCAAACTATATCAAAAGTGATTACTCTGTTGCCATTCGTTTCATCTTCTTCAATCTGGATTTTTACGTAAGTTTGAGGTAAAAGTTCTGTTATTTTTTCGGGCCATTCAATTAAGCAATAATTACCGCTATAAAAATAATCTTCATAACCTATATCAAATGCTTCCTGAATATTCTTTAAACGATAAAAATCAAAATGAAAGATCTTATCTTCATCCGAATTATATTCATTAACAATTGCAAAAGTAGGACTGCATACAACATCTTCAACACCCAAAGTTTTGCAAATCTCCTTGATGAGAGTAGTTTTGCCTGCTCCCATCTTACCATAAAAAGCAATTATTCTTTGATTTCCTGCCAAAGAAATTATTTCTTTTGAAACTCCGGATAACTGATTTAAGGAAACATTATCAAAAACATGCATACCCGACTACTTATTCTTTAAAGTTATGTAAGGCACCAACATTTCTTCCATTGAAACACCACCGTGCTGGAAGGTATTAAGGTAATAACTTACATAATAATTATAGTTGTTAGGATAAGCAAAGAAATCGTTTTCGCGGCAGAAGATATACGAAGAAGTAATGTTCATCTTAGGTAAAAATCCATCAGAAGGGGTTTTAATTCCGAATACTTCTTTTTCGTTATAATCAAGCATACGACCAATCTTATATCTAAGGTTTGTGCTTGTATTTCTATCGCCTTTAACCTTTACGGGATTATTTACTCTTATAGAACCATGATCGCTAGTAATTACAACATTTACTTTCTTCTCAGCTAAAAACTTAATAATATCAAGCAAAGGAGAATGCTCAAACCACGAAACGGTTAACGAACGGTAAGCTGGTTCATCATCAGCAAGCTCACGAATTAAATCCATCTCAGTACGTGCATGCGAAAGCATATCAACAAAGTTGTAAACGATAACATTTAACTTATTATGCATTAAATTTGGAAGGTTATCAACTAATTTCCTGCCAAAGTTTAAATTTAAAACTTTATAATACGAATGCTTGATATCATGTCCGAAGCGACGAAGATATTCATTTATCAATTCAGGTTCAAACTGATTCTTTGTCCCTTCTTCGTCTTCATTTAACCAAAGCTGTGGATATTTCTTTTCTATTTCAGAAGGCATCAATCCTGCAAACAAAGCATTACGCGCATACTGTGTAACCGAAGGAAGTATGGTATAATACATTTCGTCAGACTCAACTCTAAGATATTGCTCAATGATTGGCTGTAAGATTTTCCACTGATCATAACGAAGATTATCAACCAACAAAAGGAAAGTAGGCTTATCATCATTCAACAAAGGAAACATACGTTCTTTAAGAAGATTGTGAGAAAGAGTTGGTTTATCATTATTTGATCCTTTCATCCAATCGGTATAATTCCTTTCAATATACTTGCAGAATTGTCTGTTAGCTTCCGCTTTTTGTTGTTTTAAAACTTGTACTATCCCTTCATCATCCGACTTTGCTAACTCTAATTCCCAGAAGACAAGTTTACGATAGATATCTATCCATTCTTTATGATCTAATCTTGATGACAACTCATTACCAATACTTCTAAACTCCTGTTGATAGGAGAAGGTAGCCTTTTCGCTAACCAGTCTTTTAGTTTCAAGATTCTTCTTTAAGCAAAGAATTATTTGGTTTGGATTAACAGGTTTGATCAAGTAATCAGAGATCTTTGAACCTATAGCATCTTCCATAATAGATTCTTCTTCGCTCTTAGTTATCATCACCACAGGTATATTAGGGTAATTGTTTTTAATCTGAATTAAAGTTTCTATCCCCGAAAGACCGGGCATTTGTTCGTCAAGAAAGATGATATCAACTATATTATTTTTCAAAAGATCCAAAGCTTCGCCACCACTATTGGAAGTTAATACTTCGTAACCTTTTTCGTTAAGGAACATTACATGAGGCTTCAGTAAATCTATCTCATCGTCAGCCCAAAGGATTGTTATCTTTTCCATTCTAAAATTATTTTCTAATTGAATTTATTTTTGATTAACGGCAAAGATACTTAAATGTTGCCATATAAATTTATTATTAACATAAGTTATAAATTGGGGAAGGAAATGGATAGGTTGGTTAGGGAATTTGTGTATTTTATTCTTGTTATTAAGTCATGTATGCAACAATGAGTTCTTACATGCATATAATTTAGTATTCCCAAAGCAATCCTAAACAGACATAACTCTTTTTATATATAAACAATTCTTCTTTTGTCTTTTTATTAATAAAAACTTTTCCAATATAGCATTTATCTTTACTCCCTTTTTTCTTAATTTTAATCTTATTAACTATTTTTCCCTTAGAATCAATGACTATTACTTTGTTTTCAATAATAAGTTGTCTAATTGTTAACCATACTCGCCAATCATTTTCATATTTTATTTGAATACTATCATTAAAAGGAATAAAAGAACCTGTGAATGTGATTGTGTCTTTCTTGTTGTTGCAATAAATTAATTTTTTGATCCTATCCTTATATTGATATTCATATGATATATAAGGGGAATAATTATGAAGCGAAAAAATTGAGGTTGTATCAGTATAAAGAGTCAAATTTATAAAATTGAACTTTACAACTTGATTCTTTGGTATATATTTTAATTTTATTGTCTGACCATTAATTGTAAAAGTCAGGATAAGAAGAAAACATGTAAGATATTTATTCAAATTCATTCTTGTTTTTTATTAACAATCAAGATAAAGTTCTTTAGATAATTTCTGAGTTGGTGTGTTTAAAACTCCACTCTCATAAACTGCATTTTATTTTTTACAAACTTACTAATTATTTATCATATCAAAGAGAAAAGAATAAAGATTATTATAAAATAATTCCCCTTTAATACTATTTGCGAAGGTATCTCTTAAAAAATACGGTGATTCGTATATCACCGAATGGCATAATTTTCAAAAATACAGAGATATTATATTCACTTTAAACTATACATCCATTTTATACCGGTAGTAGAAAATCCTGTGTATTCCCTGTCAGGAGATTAATAATTTCAAACTTTCCATCATGAGCGTTGTTTAATTGTTCGTTAGCATTA
>CAIWDQ010000470.1 GCA_903911455.1 uncultured bacterium | reverse complement strand
TGATAAAAGCAATATTAATATTAAGCTTAAAGTAAAAGATGTTAAAGATATAATGCAAAGAAATATATTGCAAGTAGCTACCCATTTCTATTTGACACCCGAAGTTGTGAAAACGTTTTATAATGAGTCTTTCCTGCATTGCCGTCATACTAATAGTAATGGAGAACCTATTGAAGCTGCATACAGAAGTAAGGTAGCTAAATCATCAGTATTATTGGCTGATATTAGTTACACTACAGTCGAAAGACTATTGTTTGAAAACCTTGGGAATGGATCTTTATATTATTTTAGTTCAGATGATTTATTAGGAGATATAATAGTACCTGATGATGCAATAGAACTAATTGAAGGTGAAGAATTGATAGTATTAACATCCACCTTAAAAAAATATTTATACATTGCCAACAAAAGCCAAACTGTAGGTGGAATGATACAATTATCAATGATATAATAGGTAGGGACATTCCATGGAATGTCCTTGTAATATTTAAAAGAAGAGCCGTTATCAAATGTTTGGTAACGGCTCTTTTTTTTTAAACTTTAATTAATTAAGGTATTTTTATCCCTAATCTGTTTTAACATTATTTTAGAAATTATATTTTAAATAATATGTTGTAGTATTAAAATAATTTATACATTTGCGCATTCAAATACATAAATACATAATTAGTACGATGAGCAAAATAGTAAACATATCAGAAGCCGCATCAATAGCGATACACAGCATCATATTAGTTGCTAAATCGGAGGTTAAATTAAATGCTAATCAGATAGCAGAAAAGCTAAACTTCTCAAGAAATCATTTATCAAAAGTAATGCACATACTTACAAAAAATGGTTATTTGTCCTCAGAAAGAGGCCCTAAAGGTGGATTTGTATTAAATAAAAACCCAAGCACAATATCTTTATTAGAAATATACGAAACAGTAGAAGGCTTGGTAGAGGCTTTCAACTGTGTTACTGCTTGTACTAAATGCCCATTTAAAGCTTGTATATTCGGCGGACTTACCACTAAGTTTACTGAAGAATTTACATTACATTTAAAAACAACAAAAGTAGCTGACTTAATATAATACAAAATGAAAAGAACAATAATACAAATAGACGAAGACAAATGCACAGGTTGCGAACTGTGCGTTAATGGCTGCCACGAAGGCGCATTACAAATAATAGACGGCAAAGCAAGAATGATAAGCGATCTTTTCTGCGATGGTTTGGGTGCATGCATAGGCGAATGTCCTGAAGGTGCCATTGAATTGATAGAAAGAGAAGCCGAACCTTACAACGAAGACTTAGTAATGGAACGCATCTCACCAAAAGGACAGGCAACAGTGCTTGCTCACTTAAAACATTTGAAAGACCATAACGAAATGGGCTTCTTAAAACAAGGATTAGAATACATTAAAAATAATAATTTAAACATAGACGTATCGTCATTAAAAGAAAATAACATGAGTCAAGAACATCAACATGGGGGCGGAGGTTGCCCTGGATCACGTGCAATGGATTTCAGAAGTCCTGCACAAATAGAAAACAATGGAGCTAACGCAGAAGTTCCATCACAATTAAGACAATGGCCAATTGAATTGCATTTATTAAATCCAATGGCAGGTTACATTAAAGGTGCCGATTTAGTATTAGCAGCAGATTGCACCGCTTTTTCTTATGGTAACTTCCATAACGATTTTATTAAAGGAAAAGCTTTAGCTATAGCTTGTCCTAAGTTGGATACAGGTAAAGAAATCTATATAGAAAAGTTATCAGCAATGATTGATGAAGCTAAAATAAATACTTTAACTGTAGTTATTATGGAAGTTCCTTGTTGCGGTGGTTTGATGGGTGTAGCAAAAGCTGCTGTTGCTGCTTCAGCTCGAAAGATTCCTGTAAAGCAAGTTGTAATAGGAATACAAGGAACAATAATATCTGAAGATTGGGTGTAAAAACAATTACGAATTACGAATTACGAATTACGAAAATAATTAATATTAACAATTAAAACAAGCTCACACCTCGACTTCGCTCGGTGACCGATATGAAAAAGCGGTCGCTGAGCGGAGTCGAAGCGGGTGGGGTTCTTAAATATGGAAACAAAATCATTTCAAACAGCAAAAGTATTCAACTTTACAAACGAAGCTGACTACTCAAACAATGGTATCGTAAGTAAAAGAGTATTGGAAAAGAAAACAGGCAATGTGTCGTTGTTTGCTTTCGATAAAGGTCAATCTCTTAGTGAGCATACAGCTCCTTTTGACGCAATGGTACAGGTGATCGAAGGCACAGCCGAAATCATCATCAATCACGAGCCATATATAGTAAGTGCTGGCGAATCAATTATAATGCCGGCTAACAATCCTCATGCAGTTAATGCAATTGAGCAGTTCAAAATGTTATTAATAATGATAAAAGAAATATAATGAATACAACTAATGTAGAAACTGCTCCTATTGTAGCTCCTCGTTTTGATGGAAGGTTGTTATTTGAGAGCAATAATTTAGATATCGTTCATCTAACCTTGAAAACGGGTGATGCTATAGCTCCTCATTCTAATCCTGTTGATGTTGTTTTCTTTGTCGTGGAAGGCGAAGGCATTCTTACCGTTGAGGAGGAAACTTTTGAATATAAAAAAGGAGATTGTATCCCTATGAAAACCAGTATTAACCGTGGTTGGAGTAATCCTAATCAAGCTGACTTAAAGCTTTTGGTTATTAAGATGAAGGGGAACTAGGCTTTTAGCTGTTTAGGCCCGAACGTGCGGGATTAGGCTATTAGGAAAACAAAAGAGGCTGTTTGTAATGAATAGCCTCTTTTGTTTTATGATCTTTTTTTTACTTTATTTAATAAAGAAGATTATTTAAAATAATAATCCGATGCGCACACCCCCACTAATTGAAAACGGACTTGAACCGAAGCCTTGCATTCCAAAAGGAGAGAACCAATAATCATATTTGCTTGAACTATGAGTAGTAGAAGCATAACCCAATCCAACGTAATAATCCACAAGAAATGCATCATTCAATACAACTTGCTTTCCAAAAACAAGCTGAATCGAGCCGAAAGTTACACGGTCTGTTACAGGGACAGGAGCAGGATTAGTTCCAAAGAAATTATATAAATCACTTGGTGTATACGTATCAGAATAGCTTCCGAATACAAATTCGGGGCGTATATAACTTCCTTTCAGGATATGTGCATATTTCATGCCTCTCAAATAAAAGTCAGGGCTTTTAATAAATTTGAATCCAATCCTTACAAACATTCCACTTGGATCATGAGTATCATTGTGATTATAACCCACGCCAATTACACCAATACTCCCTTCGATGCTTTGACCCGGCTTTATGCTGCGCTCAAAAATAAAAGTAAAATGCCTAAACATTGGTGCAAGAAAATCAATCTTAAAAGCATTTTTCTTCTGATTTGAATAGGTTTCCGGATTATCCATTTCGGGTTGCAAAATTTGTGTTGTTCCGTTTGCAAATATAATCTTCCAAACCTGATCTTTCGCAATCACTATCGTTGCTCCTTCTTCGTCACCAGGCATTTTATATTTGATTTCGTCTAATCCTATTTCAATAATTTTTGCTTTGATAATTTCTTTCGAACGCTTGTAAATAGTGTCTTGTGCAGTCACCTTCGTTGAAGAAAATAAACAACAGGCAAAGACTAAAAGAAATGATGTTGTCCAAAATATTTTTTTCATTTGTTTTTGATTTAATTGTGCTTACTCTTATCGGTTTTCGGCTACTCCGTTTAGTTTATTTGTTCCTTTAAAAGAATTTACAAATATACAACATTTTTCTGAAAAGACCAATAAATTATTATATTTATTTTGTTAAATTGAATACAATCTATATTTATAAGGTGCGAAGTTACAAACTTCGCACAACGATTGTATTCTTCGCACAACTGGTTAAAATATAAATAAGAAGGGAAACGGCAATTTGTATTTTTTTATGATTAGCAACGTCCTTTAGGGCGTTGTATAATGATGTGATGATTGTTGGCCTTAAGGCCAAATGTATTTGTTTATATAATACACGACATAAATGTCGTGCCTAATTATATAAGTTTAGAAGAGCGAAGTTAAAACATCGCACAACGATTGAGCTTGATTTTTTATTCCACGTCATTGCGGGCTTGACCCGCAATCCCCTACTTTTGGAGACGCTTCAATTAGCATGAGATTGCGGGTCAAGCCCGCAATGACACGTAGACACTATCATTAGTATCGAAGTTTAGCAATCTCATTTCTTTTAATTATTATTATATTCTTTTTATTTCGGTGGACAATGTTGACGGTTTCGACTTTGTCTGCATTGTCCATATTGTCCACCGAAATGAAACTTTTGTTTTTATTTTTAGGAGGTGCGAAGTTACAAACTTCGCACAACGTCTGCATTCTACGACTAACGGTATTATTTTTTAATCAATACATAAGTTCTTATTCAAAAATCTTTTTTTAAAACATACAAATTATAAGTATGATGAATAAATTGATGCAACGGTTTTATCCTTTTTATTAAATCAAAATTTTCGCCATGGCCAAACAACGTTGTTTGATG
>CAIWDQ010000469.1 GCA_903911455.1 uncultured bacterium | reverse complement strand
GTAATATATATAGTATCGCTTACTGAACAATTGTTATTATCGGTAACCGTAACCCAATATGTGCCTTGTTGATTAACAACAAATGTTGAATTGCTTGTATTATCTTGCCAAATGTAAGTTGAATTTAAATTAGTTGCATCTAATTTAATAATATAACCGTAGCAAAGAGTAGTATCTTGTCCTAGATATAGATTAAGAGGAGCGCTATAATAAACATTAATAGTATCACTATTGCTACAATTATTAGTAGTAACTTTTACCCAATACATACCTTGTTGATTTACAAAATAAATTGGAAATGTGGAACTGTCTTGCCACTGATAAGTAGAATTTAGTTTTGTAGCATTTAATAATAAGGATTGCCCAGGGCAAAGTGTAGTATCATTACCTAGGTTTACGATAGGTAAAGGATTATAAGTTATATTTATAGTATCGTAACTATAACAATTATATTGATTGGAAACTTTTACCCAATAAGTACCCTGTTGGTTTACATTATACGTTGCATTAGTTGTACTATCCTGCCAAAAATACGTACAATTAGGACTACTAGCATTTAATACTATTGTTTGCCCTTGACAAAGTGTTGTATCGTTGCCTAAATTAATTGTAGGTTGGTTTATAATATGCACCGTAAATGAAGCAGTATCTATTGAGCTATATGCAAAATAAGTAGTTGTTGTAAGTGGTGTTATAGTTATGGTAGAATCTGTTGTAATTATTGTTGACGGGCTTAAGCTATCTGCCCATTTAACTATTTTTTCTCCTGCTATTACTTTTATAGTTGAAGAAGAACCTTTACAAATAATAGAATCTCCTGTTAATTTTAGCAATGGGTATATTTCTATTTTATCAATAAAATAATAAGCACCATCAGTTGGAATTGACACTAATGTATTAGCATCATTTCTGAAATTACCGAATGTAATATAATTATAATTACTATCTGATGTATAATTAAATGTAAAATGAGTCCAAAATCCCCACGAACTAATAATTGTAGTTATTTCTAATTGAGGAATAACCTGAATTACTTCATAACATATTTGAATTAATGGATTCATTGAGAAATGCACCCCAAAATTATTACTTGTACTTAAATTATAACCTCCATTACCATTAGTTAAATAAAAGGATATTTTATACTTATTTCCCAATATCATAGATAAACTTAATTGTGTTGAAATATATTCCCTATAAGTATAATTAATAGGATAAAGATACAAACCCAATCCCATTTGTCCGTTACCTGAAATTGGATTCATTGCACCAAAATTCATAAAACTACCTGAATAATAATAATCAGGGGAGCCACAATTAGTTGCATTTAAATAACCATTTACATTATTCCAACCTGTAGCTCTATTGCTTTGCATAAAAGAATATGGCAAACTAGAATAAATTTCAAAATCACCATTTGTAACAAGATTTGTAACTTGTGCTTCTGAATTTTGAAAAAAAATAAAAATTATTATAATTATAAAGTAAAATCTCATTTTTATTTTTAAAAAGGGTAAAGCTTAT
>CAIWDQ010000468.1 GCA_903911455.1 uncultured bacterium | reverse complement strand
GATAGATGAGCCTACTATTTCTTTGAACTTTTTAGTTAACGATTCTCCGTTTGCAGGTAAGGAAGGAAAGTTTTTAACCTCAAGGCAAATCAAAGAAAGATTAGAAAAAGAACTTCCCTCTTATATAAGCTATCATAATGTAGAACATACTAAGAATGTTATCATAGCAGCAGAACATATTGCTTTATCAGAAAATATAACTGAAGAGGAATTAATTTTGGTAAAAACTGCAGCTTTGTTTCACGATACGGGTTTCATGCAGCATCATAAAGAGCACGAAGAGGCATCGTGTATAATAGCCTGGGAGTATTTGCCTGATTATGATTATACAAAAGATCAAATAAATGAGATTTGCAGGATGATAATGTCAACAAAATTCACTAAATCTCTAAAAAATCATTTAGGCGAAATTTTGTGTGATGCAGATGTATATTATATAGGTGGTGATAATTATTTTTATTATGCTGATAAACTTTTTCATGAATTTAAGAAACTAGGTAAGATAAAAACTCACATTGAATGGAATATTTATCAAATTGAATTTTTTAATAACCATACTTTTTATACCAATACAGCAAAACATGATAGAAATAATCAAAAACATCATAACCTTAAACAATTAAAAGACAATCTGGAATCAAGTCTGGGGCACTCAAAAGGAATTAAAACACTTGAAATTTTAAAAGATTCTTTCTTTATTATTTTTGGAATAATCATTGCCGGTTTCGCATTAAAGGGTTTCCTTGTTCCTAATCGCTTTTTTGATGGTGGCGTTACAGGTATCTCGCTCCTTATCCACGAATTATATCATATAAATCTAGCTATAGTTATTATATTATTTAATCTGCCACTAATTATCATAAGTTATTTCTCGGTAAATCTCACCTTTGCCCTAAAAACTTTTATTAGCGTTATATTGCTTGGTTTATGCCTGATTATGTTGCCTGATGTGGCATATACTTCCGATAAGTTATTAATTTCTATCTTCGGAGGTGTATTTTTAGGTATCGGAATAGGATTCGTAATGCGGGCAGGTGCAGCCTTGGATGGCATCGAAGTACTTGCTTTATATACTTTAAAACGCACGTCATTTACAATTTCAGAAATTATTTTAGGTATAAATATTTTTATCTTTTCAATTGCAGCATTTAAGTTCGGTATCGAAACTGCGCTCTATTCAATTTTGACATATTATGCAGCCAGCAAAAGTATTGATTATGTTGTAGAAGGGATACAGGCATATTCGGGTATTACAATCATCTCGGAGAAAAGTGAAGAGATTAAATACAATTTGGTTAATAAACTCGGGAAAGCGATTACGGTATATAAAAGTGTGAGAGGGTTTTTACCCGGTAAATTTCAGGAAAGCAGTAATTGTGATATCATATTTACCATCGTAACCAGACTTGAAATGCGTAAACTAAAGAATCTGGTTTACGAAATTGATCCAAAAGCATTTGTATTTGCAAATACTGTTAAAGAAGCTTCAGGAGGTATAATACAACACAGACGTAAACATTAATTTTTTTAGCAATAATACCAAACCAAATAAATTAAAAAAGCCTTCCACAATTAAATACGGAAGGCTTCTTAATTTTTAATTCCTCCCTTTACGGGAAGCTTTAGTGTTTATTTCTTAATGATTCACTTTTAGTTTATCAAAAAGCTTATCATTCTGAATAATTTCAATTGTCTTCATAAAAGCATCATCCACATCCTTCACCACCTGATAATACGAATTAATATCATACAAATTGCGGGCAACTAATGCCTTTAACTGTACAAGTATATATTTCTCCGAATTCTCAGCAGCTTTTTTGTCGGCCTCATCTTCTTTAGCAGCATTTTTAGCTATTTCTTTATTAAGCGCCTCCGTATTCTGAGCCATATAAGCCGCTAACTCCTGATAGTTTTTGTACTTAACCGAAAGTGTGGTATCGGTTTTAATCTTATCATAATACTGATTAATGATTTTACCTAATTTATCGGCATTAACAATCGTCTTCTTCACACCTTCTTTTTCGGCGAAAGCAGTAAAATTACTCAAAAACTCATCTGTAAGCTTATAATCCTTTTCAAAAGCTTTAAAGTTTGGATATTTCTTTAATAATGCCTCTCTGTTTTTATCAATATAATCCATAACAAAGTTGTTGAGCACATTCTTTCTTCTTAAATCAACATAATAATCAGAGATTTTAGAAGTATCCATAGGAATAAAGATGTCGGGCATAATACCACCGCCACCATAAACTGTACGGCCGTTATTAGTCTTGTGTTTTAATGAATCAGGGAAATGAATTTTATCAGGATTAACTAATTCGCCGTTGGTGTAACGATGCAAAGCGTCTTTATAATAATTCTCAAGACCATCATTGTAAGGTTTCTGTATCCAACGACCTGAAGGTGTATAGTATTTAGCAGTAGTAAGACGAATAACCGAACCATCGGGCAAATCGTAAGGACGTTGCACCAATCCTTTACCAAACGAACGGCGGCCAACAAGCAAACCTCTATCCCAATCCTGAATAGCACCCGAAACGATCTCACTAGCTGAAGCTGAACCTTCGTCAATCATAACTACAAGTTTTCCTTTCTCAAAGCCACCTTTTTGAGTTGATTTATATTCCTGACGCGGACTAGAAATACCTTCGGTATAAACTACCATCTTGTCATTATCCAGAAACTCATCAGCCAAATCAATAGCAACATCTAAGTATCCACCTGAATTCTCTCTTAAATCAAGAATTAAATTCTTCATACCTTTAGATTTAAGATCGGCTAAAGCCTTACGAAACTCTTCCATTGAAGTGCGTGAGAAACGATCCAAACGGATATAACCAACCTCAGGAGTTGCCATAAAAACAGCATCAATACTAGTCAATGGAATCACATCGCGTGTAATATTAAACTCCATCATCCCCTTCCTGCTCTTACGCACGATTCCTACTTTAACAACAGTTCCTTTTTTACCTCTCAGATGAGTTAATACATAATTGTTATTAATAGTATCACCTGTACAATTTTTGCCGTCAATACTAACGATCTTATCACCAGCCATAATGCCAAGCTTTTCGGAAGGACCACCAGTTACAATTTCCACAACTACAATGGTATCTTTTACAATCTGAAACTGAACTCCTATACCATCAAACTTACCTTCTAAAGGTTCGTTCATTCTGGTGATTTCTTCTTTTGAAATATAAATTGAATGTGGATCAAGTTCTTTAAGCATCTCAATAATTGATTTCTCAACAATTTTAGGCTCATTTACTTTTTCCACGTAAGCAAAACGAATCAATTGTAATGCATAATTAAACTTCTGATCAGTAGTTTTAGGATCATAATCCTGTGCGTTAACTCGTGCTAAAAACACTGAGAAAAGGATAAATACGATTAAGAATCTTTTAGTTATTATTGTCATATTTTTATTAGTTTTAAATATTATTTTTCTGTGGTCAAAATTAATGATAATAAACGAATGTAATAGATAGTTATTACGATATTAAAACATATTGTTCATAATTTTTGTTAAACACATCTAATTAATAACTACTTTTGCATAACAATTAACAACATGACAACAGAAAAAAAGAAACTATACTACAGTTTATTTATACCAGTCATTTTTACTATAATCTTATGGTTAATAAAGATAATAGAAGACGTTTCGGGTATAAGTTTTGTTACATTTGGCATTTATCCACGACAAATATTCGGTCTGTGGGGAATCATCTTTTCGCCATTAATACATTCAAATTTTGCGCACTTATATGCCAATACTATTCCATTAATAATATTAAGTACTGCTTTGTTTTATTTTTATAAAGATATTGCCATAAAAATATTCTTACTAATATACTTTACAACAGATATACTTGTATGGATAATGGCTCAAAGTGCTTATCATATAGGAGCAAGTGGATTAGTTTATGGATTCACTTCATTCTTATTAATAAGTGGTATCTTAAGAAGACACACACGATTAATGGCTTTATCATTATTTATACTTTTCCTTTATGGAGGTATTATCTGGGGAGCATTCCCTAACTTTTATCCTGATAAAAACATCTCGTGGGAAGCTCACATGATGGGATTTATCTCAGGGATAATATATGCATTTGTATTCAGAAACGAAGGACCTCAGAAACCTGTTTATGTTTGGGATGAAGAAGATGATGATAATAATGATGGTTTGGTTGATGATTATTATCTTGAAGTAAACCCTGAAGAAGATGTTAAAAAAGAGGATATTCCTAAATTTAATGACAACGTTTCACATACTTAATAAACTAAAGAAAATATGAAGATTTTACCTGTAAACTTAATCAGAGAAGCTGATGCTTATACTATAAAACACAATCCAATCCGTTCGATTGACCTTATGGAAAAGGCTGCCGAAGTTTGTGTTGACTGGATTATTGAAAACTTTGCAGCTACAGAGCATTTCGAAATATATTGCGGTCAAGGGAATAATGGTGGAGACGGTTTAGCAATTGCACGTATGCTTACTGAAAAAGGATATGATGTATATGTTCATTTAGTCAAAACATCTCCAAAACCATCAAAGGATTTCACTACTAATATTAAAAGACTTACAAATATAGCAAATGTTAGAATTAATGAAATAGACTCTATTCAGGATTTAAAAGAATTTCATTACGATATAGTAATTATTGATGCAATTTTTGGTACCGGTTTATCCAAACCTATTGAAGGTTTAACTATCGATGTTATAAATTATATTAATAAACTGGAATATCCTGTTATATCTATAGATGCGCCTTCGGGTTTATATTGTGATAATCCTGTTGATGATGCAAATGCAATTGTAAATGCAACTTATACTATTTCGTTTCAATTTCCGAAGCTTGCTTTCATGTTCGAACAGAATAATAAGTATGTAGGCAGTTTCAGAATGTTGGGAATAGGTTTGAATGAAGAATTTATAAATGAAGTTGAAACTAAGAACTATTTTAATATTCTTGATGACATAAAAGCTATCTATCGCCCAAGGGACAAAGTTTATGCAAATAAAGGGACGTATGGTCATGCATTACTTATATGTGGAAGCTTGGGTAAAATGGGAGCTGCAATACTTTCTTCCAGAGCCTGTTTACGTTCGGGAGCAGGTATGCTCACTGTTCATTGTCCTTCCTCAGGTAATATTATCCTGCAGACTTCTATTCCCGAAGCTATGCTAAATCTAGATAAAAATGAAAACATAATATCTGATATTACAAAAATTGATAGATACGAAGCTATAGGAATTGGCCCCGGCATAGGGACTGATCCTTTAACTGTTAAAACGTTTAGGAATCTATTGTCGAATTATGACAAACCTATGGTTATAGATGCTGATGCTATAAATATTCTTTCGTTACATAAAGAATTGCTAAACAACATTCCAAAAAACTCTATTCTTACTCCTCACAAAAAAGAATTTGAACGCCTTTTCGGCAATTGTACAGATGATTTCGAAAGGAATAATCTTCAAAGAGAAATGTCGGTTAAATACAATATTTTTATAGTTCTAAAAGGAGCTTACTCAGCTATTACTACTCCCGAAGGGGAATGTCATTTCAACAGTTCTGGTACTCCAGGCATGGCTACTGCCGGCAGTGGAGATGTGTTAACAGGTGTAATTACAGGCTTACTTGCTCAAGGTTATTCTCCAAAAGATGCAGCTATTTTTGGAGTATATCTGCATGGGCTCGCAGGTGAAAATTGTTTAGCTAATCAAACGCAGGAAACAATGATGGCCAATGATATTATTGATAATTTACATAGTGCATATTCAGAAATAAATGATGATTCACCATTGAGAACACTGTTTAATGAATTGTTTGGTAATGATGATGATGACTATTTAGATGATGATGAAGATGACGATGATGAAAATAATTAACCCCAAAAACAATTTTATTTCTATCTTTGCAGTACTTATTCTATTAATATGGATCAATTCATAATATATTTCTTTCTTATTGCAACTGTATTATTAAGTGGCTATTCACTTATATTATTTAAGGTTGAAAACAAAAGGATTCTTAAATTACTACTTGCTTTTAGTGGAGCATTTCTATTAGCTATCAGCTTTCTTAATCTTGTTCCCGAGATATATGGCTCTCATGTTAAGAATATAGGATTGTTTGTACTACTGGGATTTGTTTTACAATTATTCTTAGAATTACTTACTAAAGGAGTTGAGCACGGTCATTCTCATTCACACACACATGAGCACGAACATGATCTTGATTATTCTCACGAAAGTGAAGAATTACATGTAGCGCCCTTAGCTCTTATGATAGGTATTTGTATTCACTCTTTCCTTGAAGGTATGCCTATTGTAGAAAAGTTTGATCCTGCTGTGCAACATTCACTTGCTATCGGGATTGTCATTCATAATATACCTATTTCTATTGTTCTGATGAGTCTTTTCCTGGCTTCGGGTATGAGTAAAACTAAATCGTTTGTACTTTTAGGTATTTTTGCTTTGATGACACCACTTGGTTCATTGCTAAGCAACTTCCTCAGCAGGTCTTTCATAAATTCGCTTCCTATTTATTTTGATGTGATTATGGGTGTTGTGGTTGGGATATTTCTTCATGTTTCTACTTCCATCCTTTACGAAACTTCTGAAGATCATCAGTACAATCGCCAGAAGTTTTTTACAGTAATAATAGGCATTATAATTGCGTTATTAGTTCCTTTGCATTAAACTATGAAACTATCAATAATTATTGTCAACTATAATGTAGAGTATTTTCTGGAGCAGTGTTTGCTATCTGTTTATGAAGCATGTAAGAACATTTCTTCAGAAGTTTATGTGGTGGATAATAATTCTGTGGATGGTTCAATTAAGATGGTTAAAGAGAAATTTCCGGATGTTTTTCTTATTGAAAATAAAGATAACAAAGGATTTTCAAAAGCTAATAACCAAGCTATAAGTATCGCAAAGGGTGAATATGTTCTCTTATTAAATCCAGATACTATTGTTGAGGCTGATACTTTTACAAAGGTAATTGGTTATATGGACGAACATCCTGATGCTGGTGG
>CAIWDQ010000467.1 GCA_903911455.1 uncultured bacterium | reverse complement strand
GCTTCCTTGGTCTTGCCTGCTTGGGCAAACACCTTTCCGATTTCAACAAGCACTAATCCCTGCTCTCGTTTTGAGAAGATTTTCAGCTGGTTTTATTGCCGGCAATGTGATGCTTTTTGCATTGCCTTTATACTTTAATGGAAAGCCTTTGGAGGGTTTCTTAGGAACTTTCTTTAGTTATATTTCTTTTATAATGACTGTCCCCTTAGTCTTTTATTGCGGAAGCGATTATTTGATCTCTGCTTGGAAAGCACTTCGCAAGAAGATGATTAATATCGATCTTCCTATTGCTTTAGGTATTCTAACGCTCTTCTTTGTTACTACTTACGAAGTCTTAACCAATACAGGTCAGGGGTATTCCGACAGTCTTTCGGGCTTGTTGTTTTTTCTTTTGTTAGGGAAATGGTATCAAAGCAAGACTTATGAAGCACTTTCTTTTGACAGGGATTATAAATCGTATTTCCCTGTAGCAGTCACTAAGATAGGAGAGAATGGTGAGGAGAATATCTTACTAAAAGAAATAAAAGTTAACGATATATTATTAATAAGAAACAAAGAATTAATCCCTGCCGATGCTGTTTTGGTTGATGGGATCGGACTTATTGATTACAGCTTTGTATCTGGCGAATCCACTCCCATTCGCAAGGAAGTAAACGAGCCTCTTTATGCCGGAGGTATTCAGGTGCAAGGGGCTATCACTATAAAAGTATTGAAGGAAGTTAGTCAAAGCCACCTTACACAGCTATGGAATCAGAGCGATATCAAGCGACAACACTCGCAATACCTTGCTCCGATTATCGACCGTATTAGTGCCTACTTTACCTTAATTATTATCACAATTGCCGTTGGTGGTTTCGCTTATTGGTGGCTTCACGGGCAGTTTCATACTGCTGTTCTGGCCTTCACTTCTGTGCTAATCGTCACTTGTCCTTGTGCTTTGGCGCTTTCTCTTCCTTTTACGATGGGCAATTCCATTCGTTTGTTGGGCTTGCAGGGAGTGTATCCTAAGAATACTCATATAATAGAGAATCTCACTCGTATTGACACCATTGTGTTTGATAAAACCGGTACAATTACTATCCCCGATCAGAATAATATTACGTTTACCGGAAATACTCTTACTGAAGATGATATTACTTCGGTTGCTTCTTTGGTCAGGCAGTCTACGCATCCTTTGAGCCAGGCTTTAGCTAAGTATTTTGAGGAGGTTGCAACCACAGATGTTAATGGTTATGTGGAGGTTTCGGGCAAAGGTAGTTTTGCTTTGGTTAACGAGAAGAGGGTTCGCATTGGTTCGGCTTCTTATCTGGGTATTGATAAAATAAACCATGACGATAGGTCTGCTAAAGTGTATGTTGAGTTGAATAATGAGTATAAAGGTTATTTTACTATTGGAAATAAATATAGGGATGGTTTCCTAAATGTGGCAAAGAATCTTCGTCAGAGTTTTAAGTTGTATCTTTTGTCGGGTGACAATCCTTCGGAGAAGGAATTTCTGAAAGATTACTTTGATGAAGATGCTTTAAACTTTGAGCAGACGCCACAAGACAAGATGGATTTTATAAAGAAACTACAAGAAGAAGGTCATTATGTGTTGATGGCAGGTGATGGTCTTAACGATGCAGGAGCATTTATGCAGAGCAATTTAGCTGTGTCTGTTGCCGACGATATCTACCACTTCTCCCCTGCCAGTGATATTATAATTGAGGCAACAAAGTTTCATACCATAAATAAAGTCATCAAGTTTGCCAAACAATCGCTTACAGTTGTTAAAATAAGTTTTATCATCTCTTTTCTATATAATATCTTTGGGTTAATCTACGCAATATCTGGCACCATGTCGCCGGTAGTAGCTGCTATATTGATGCCCGTTAGTTCTGTATCTATCGTTGCCATAGCTATATTTGGTACAAAGATGGCTGCAAACAGAACACTAAATCAATTAAGAATTAAAAATTAATAATTAAGAATACCTCTTGCATTACGCTCGACGTCTTTGCGAGGAGGAACGACGAAGCAATCCCTATTGTTAGATTGCTTCACTTCGTTCGCAATGACGACTATGAAATTGTTTATTTAGACTCAAGTTTAAAAAATAATTAAGAAAATGCATTGTGTATTAAAATAAATTATTACTTTTAACACCTCAAACTTTAAAACAAAATTACTATGAGTAAAAGAGTATTTTTAATCTTATTAATGATGTCTTTAATAAGACTTTCCTTTTCACAGTTTTCAGTAAGCTTTAATGCAGGTTTTAATCATGATAACATCATGTATAGTGATTATCTAAAGAATTCAATCCCCTCCGACATTAAAGACATTACCACCGGACCGCTTAACTCTTTCTGTTTTGGAGGATTGGTTAACTACGAGCTCAACAAGAAGTTTAGTTTGCAGTCGGGCTTGTTTTATACTGGTAAAGGAGGTACCATTACTTTAACTTATTATTTAACAGATCAAATCAAAGTTATCCCTAACGACCGCATAACTCCCTTTTATCTGGAGTTGCCTTTAAATATTGTGTATAATTATAAGAATTTTCAGTTCTTTGTTGGGCCTTATCTTAACTTAGGATTGGCCGGAAGGACTGTGATAACCGGAGATCTTATAGGGTATGGCTCAATTTATGATCAATCAAGAGCTATTAAGTTTGGCACTTCCGATTCGGCGGATCTGCGTCCTTTTAACTACGGTTTGAACTTTGGCATGGGTTATCGTCTTAACAACTTTTTGTTCAGGTTACAGTATCAGATTGGAAAGACTGACTTAAGAATAAACCTACCTGCCGTAGGTGTAAATATACAAGGCTTAAATCTGTCGACGCCAGCCATCAACCAGACTTATTTATTGTTCAGCAGTACCATAACATTATCAGTGGGCTATGTATTGTTTGAAGAAAAAGGGAAGGGTCGTAAGAGATAAATCTAATCACATATTAATTCAACTTTTTTCAATAAAAAGAGGTCTCTTATACATATAAGGTGCTTCATTATTTACTATTAACGCAATAGGAGCATTATATTATTTATTGATGTTTTTATATTCCTTTTTGATATTATATGATGCCTTACTCCCTCTCCTTTTAGGAGAGGGCTGGGGTGAGGTCAATAAAAAAACTCCCACCAAGTAAATGATGAGAGTTTGTATAATGTTTTAGATTGCTTCGTCGTTCCTCCTCGCAATGACGGCACGTATATTATTGTCTTTCGTGCCTTTAATTATTAATTCATAATTCATAATTTCCCCTACCCCTTTATTACTGTTACTTTAAATTTTACGTTTTCGCCTGTTGTTGTTGATGCGAATATCAAATATAATTCGGTGGTTGAACCAATACTGTTAATTGGAAACTCAACTGTTTCTCCTGCTTTTACCAATACTGCACGACCGGGGATAACTGTTGGATTTGGGTCGTCAGATAAAAATACCATTGCATCAAACAACGAATAACTTTGTACTTTTAACTTATCAATGAATTTGAAAATAACACGTGGATCATTTTTCATTTCAATACCCGAAAGATCAACTAACCACTGACCTACACCTAAGAAATTAGGATCATTTACATCAAGATCCATTAAATCTACATGAAAATAACGTGCTACTGCACCTAAATTATCAATATGCTCTATATTTAGTTTGCAGAAACCTTTTATTAAAGCCTTAGTAATAGGATCAACAAGTGGAAGTAAAGCTGTTATATCGTCGGATACATCATCTTTCTTATCAAATTTTTCACCATACAAAGCTTCTATTTTAGTAACTAAAGTTGTAATTATTGGCAAAACTGTTGAGTAAGCAGGATCATTCCCTATTTTATATTTTAGTTCGGCAAATCTTCTGCGGATAACTGCATCTTTTCCTCTATAGAACGCACTCAATTTGTTTAATCCAAATTCAACTATAACATTAGCATCATTATGAGTAATAGTATTTATTTTTGTAGTAATATCAGCGAGTTCATTTTTAATCATTTCCTCATTATCTGCAATTACAGTAATGCTGGTTTTTCTGCCGCTAATGTCGGCATGTTTTACAGTGATACCCATATAGAAAGGATTTATTACTGCCTCAAAATCAGAGATCATTATTAGTTTTTCGGGGGAAGAAGCATCATTTTTGAGTGATGCGAGGTACGCCTGACAAAATGCATCTATACGTTCCTGTGGATAAGAACTAAATGCTAATAATATTGCATATATATGACGCAACATTCTTCTGGTTACTACTTCTAACATTTTTTTTTGTTTCTTTAAATTATTATTTGGGAAATTATTTCTTTATTAAAAAGCTGTTTTAAAATTTTCTGCAAATTTACAAAATAAAAAATCGGTATTCACTAATATCTTTAAATAAAAGTTGAAAATAAATTTCAGAATGTCAAATTACTACAAATTTTGTTGTATCAAAATTAACAGCGAAGTCAATCAATCAAGGGTCTATGATTTTTAATTGTATTAATAATACTTTTTATAAATAAAATTAAAAATCGTTGCAAGTCATCTTGAAACCCCGTTTATGACTTGCAACTGGTTTCAAGTCATCTTGATAGTTTTTTCATGACTTGCAAATGGTTTCAAGCCATCTTGAAACCCCGTTTATGACTTGCAATTGGTTTTAAGTCATCTTGAAACCCCGTTTATGACTTGCAATTGGTTTCAAGCCATCTTGAAACCCCGTTTATGACT
>CAIWDQ010000466.1 GCA_903911455.1 uncultured bacterium | reverse complement strand
TTATGAATTATGAATGAAGGTAAAAATGGAAAGAGATTGCATCGCTTTGTTGTGACGAAATGGTAAATCTAATTTTTTATAATATTAAGTTGAATAATGTAACTTGAAGTTAACAAAGACTTTGCAGTTAAAAATCATAATGCTTTCATTAATAATTCATAATTCATAATTTATAATTAACTTCCTTATTTCATAAAGGCTTTAACTACTTTAACCAATTCACCACTTTCGTTAATTAATTTATAACTTCCGGCAGCGGCAGACACCACAAAAGTCTCAGCATAATTCATTTTGAAAGTTACGTCTTTTTCTGTTTTAAGTATGATAGAACTACCCTCAACCAGCATCAAAATATGGAAATGATTATTGGTATTAATAGTAATTTCAGTTGTAAACTCATACCTGTGTACATCATAAAAATGCTCAGCATGTGTCGGCAAATGAATCAATTTCCAATCATCACCATTTGCAATTTGAACAGGCTTTGATATAAATTCATTCTTTACCCTCTCCCCTTTTCTATCAAAATATAAATTCTCAAAAGCCCTCTTAATATTTAAAGTCCTGGGCTTACCATCCAAATCATTCCTCAACCAATCATACATCTTAAAAGTAAAGATGTAAGGTGTTGAACTTATCTCCAACACAAGATTATCCTTGCCCGAACCATGAACAGTGCCATTTGGAATCAGGAAAAGATCGTGCTTATTTGCGGGATGTGTTTGCACATATTTCTTTATATCAACAGGAGTAGCATTGGTCGCACTCTTCTCCAGCTCATCCCTAAACTCATCAGCATTAATATCATCTTGAAAACCGAGATATACTTCAGCATTATTCTGCGTCGCCAATATATAATAGGTTTCATCCTGTGTAAAAGTCTCACCAAAATTCTCTTTTATATACGCTTTGCGCGGATGGCATTGTACTGAAAGGTTACCGCCGTCAAATGTATCTAAATAATCAAAACGTATTGGGAACTCATAACCAAACCTATCAGAAGCATCACCAATAACAGCTTTATTGTTATGATACATCAGAAAATCAAAGGAACATTCGAACAATAAACCATCAGGATCAGATATCATTAAGCCATTCTCCGGCACTATCAACTCAAACGACCACGCATAGTTAGGCACATCCTGAGGCAAACCTTTAATATTATTCTTCATCCATTGTCCACCCCACGAGCCGGGCTCAAACCAAGGGCGAACTCTAAAAGCATTTATACTCATAGCTTCCAACGTCTCCCTGAACTCATTCCCATGCATACTTAATGGCATTTCAGGATGCTGTCCATCAACAATAATATCTATATTTTTTTGTAAGCGATTTTTATGTTTATTTAGAACGATCCAATCTACAAAATAAAACCTTTTATACATATCTTTATTGGAGTAAAGCTTATCAGCACCCAAATTAAAGATACTTCCTGCCCTCATCCTAAACTGAAGTTCGTTCTTAGGTAAGTCAATATATATATTAAAACTCTCAGGCATAATCAAGGAAGCACCACAACCAATAACAATATTTATAGTGTCTGTTTCCTTAAAGTCATATAGAGCTATCTTTTTAGTATCTATAAAATCAATTAATTCAAAGGGACATCTCATACCAAATAAAGGATCATCACCACCTAAAAATGGCTTAATCAACTCTTCAATTTCCTCACTACTTTTATACGCTGATGATACATCCCACCAATATACTTTCTTCCCTAACTTTATAAGTTCTCTCTCAAGCTTCTCTCTAAAATCATCAAAGAAAACTCCTATATATCCATCAATAGCAATGTTTTTATTATTGATAATTGTCAAAGCAAGCTCTTCAAAACCATTTATAATTTTCTTTTTAGTTTTGAAAGAAGGATAGATATCATATACACCATCTTCAACATCATATTTAATAGTAGGAGCCAGATATTGAGAACTATTACGAAGAACATTATTAACATTATTAATAGATGATTTAATCAACAAAGCACTTCCAAGTATAGCAGCTTTATCAAGTAAATCAGAAATACAAATCTCTGTATTAATACCTTTATCTTTAATCAACTTCTTAAACAACGGCAAGAACATCGGATGAGCTTTAGAAATATTACCTCCAATTACAAACTTATCTGCATTAAACTTAATGAGCCAGGGACTAATAAATTCAGCAAGATCAATAGCAAACTGATTAAAAACTTCTATAGCCAGATTATCAGTCACAGCAGCATCTCCAAGTTCCTTAACATTATTTAATTTAATGCCAGAAATATTTTCATAAGCTGCAAGAAGAGCCCTGCCTGCGAATATATTCTCAGCAATGTCTCCTTTAAAAGGAATGTTCCATAACTCTCCATTTTTAGAAGTATCTTCACGATTTTTAATAACATGACCATTATCAATAAACGTTGCTCCAAAACCGGTACCTAATGTAATGCAAATAAGTCTGTCAGGCTTGATATTACTATTCCAGTACTCTCCTAATCCAAAACATGCAGCATCATTCTCAAACATAACTTTCATTGGGTCTAAATTAAATTCTGAAGCAATATACTGCTTAAGATTAAATCCAAACAAACGATCATACTTTTTTAAGCCACTGATAGCCGAAATACCCCTATTATAATCAAAAGGACCAGGCATAGCAATACCAATTCCAACTAATTCATAATTATTATAAGAAGCTTTAACATGATTAATCAAGTTCTTAAAACAAGTAGTAATCTCTTTTATTGAAGCAGAAGCATCAATAGGAATTGTTTGAATGCTATCTTCAATTATAGAGTTAGAATCATAATTTACAATTGATGCTGATAAGTGAGAACCACCTACATCAATACCTATACTATATTTTGTGAAGTTTTCCATATGTAAATGCAAAAGTATAAAATATAAAGAAGCAAAAAAGAGAAATTTAATCTTATAAATATTTAAGTAAGATATAATAATAATGTAGTATCTTTGTTGAATTAATAATTATAAAATAATATTCAAATGAAAAAAATAAAAATTCTTCTTTTAGTAGTTATTGTTCTGCTAACTTCGTGCGATGTCATGAAAAATCTTAATGGATTAGCTAACTTTGCAAGATGCGATTTCAGACTTAATACAATTGACAATATCAAATTGGCAGGAGTTAATATTCAAAAAGTAAACAATCTTTCGCAACTTAGTATTATAGATATTGCTAATATTACAGCTTCATTAGCTAATAATACACTTCCTCTTGAATTTACATTAAATATTGATGTAAGAAATCCAAATAATCAACAAGCCATAATGAATGGTATGGCATGGATTCTTTTAATTGATAATATTGAAATGACAAGAGGTCAAATGAATCAAAGGATAGTTGTAATGCCAAATAATCAGGTAGCTACTATGCCAGTTCAAATGTTAGTTGATCTTAAGAAAGTTTTAACAGGAAAATCTTTGGATGCGGTCAAAAATTTTGGTTTCAATCTAGCAGGAGCAGGTAACAGACCATCACGAGTTACATTGAGAGTTAAACCTACAATTGTAATTAATGGGTTTGCTATACAATATCCAGATTATATAACAGTAAATAATGATTTTGGAGGTAAGTAAGAAACTAAAAACAAACAAAAATATTTAACTTTAAAATGTTATCTTAAAAATTGGGGTAAAAAAATACAGATATTCCTATTTAATAAATAGGAATATCTGTAAATATAAATAAACTATATATAAAGGTTAGATTCTAATTAAACCTTTCTTAAAAAATATACTTTCTTAGCACCATAAGCAGCACCTAAAGCAATTAATATACTTAATCCACCATCAATAGGAGAATTACCTCCAGGCTGTCCACCAACAGGACCAGCACCACCGCCACCAGCTAAAGGAGAACCACCTGGTGAAGGAGGATCATCTGCTAAGACGCTATTAATTACTAATGGTGATGCTATTAGAAAGAGTATTATAAATAATTTTCTCATAGATTTTTTCATATGTTTACGGTATTTCTTTGTTACTAACTTAATTATTTTATGAATACTTTTTCAGTAGAAACGCCTTTATTTGTTAAGACTCTTACAATATAATTAGCTGGACCATTATCAACACTTAGTTTATAGAAAGATTGACCATTTGTTCCAGCATTTTTAATTATTTCCTGACCAAGCATATTATAAACACTAATTCCTTTTACAATTTCTTTTGAATTAATATAAATATTATTCTCATTTGAATAAATACTAACGTTATTCTTAATATTTTCACTAATTCCAAAAGTTGGATTTAGGAAATGTAATACAAATCTACCAGAATTAGTTCCTACAGAAGCTGTAAAAGTATATGTAGGATTTAATCTTAAATCCTGAGTAGTACTTGTTAATAAATCTTCTAACATTATTGAAGCATTTGCATCAAAATTACTAAGATCTGATGCAGTTATAGTGATGCTATTATTACCTACTGATTGAAGAAGATTTACATTAAAAGGCACTACATAAGGATATGTTCCGAATCTATTAATTACTAATTTTTCAGTTCCAGCTATAGTATAAATTTCAGGCATTGTATTATCGTTTGCAAGCAACTTATTTACATCAAATGCATCATCGTAATTATTAGTTGCATTCTGATCAAAAAGAACTAACATTTCATCAGATTTACTACCTATTG
>CAIWDQ010000465.1 GCA_903911455.1 uncultured bacterium | reverse complement strand
ATTCATCATTAAAAAAATTATAAAAAAGATTTCAATAGTTTAGCCGAAAATAAATAATATTTTATTATTCATAAATGTAATATGAATGATAATTATTATAAGTACATTTGCAGAATAAATAATGATGATTATTGTTATCATAAATAACATTATTAATGATAACAATACATAAATTAAAATATAACGGATGACACTGACCATATTAATTGCCTTATTTTTCAATATGTAAGCATTACTATGCACAAAAGTGATAGTATTTTTGGAAGTAATTATAATATTTTAATCTATGTTGCAAAACTTGGAATCTATATTAAAGATATTCTTGACGCAAATGCAAAGTTAGCTAACACAACTAAAGACTGGTTTTAAATAAAAAATACTTTGCATCTCAAACATGGAGATGGTTCTTTTTAAGTCCGAATTTTAAAAATAATTAATTGTTTACTTCTAAAAACGAACCTAAAAAAACGAGTGTAGTCATTCTGGCAGCAGGTTTTTCTTCAAGAATGAAATCCCCAAAACCATTTTTGAAATATGATTCAAATACTCTTTTTATTGAAAAAATAATTCAAACTTATCGTGAATTTGGGTGTGAAGAAATTATTGTTGTTTTTAATCCTCAAGGTTTTGAATATTATCAATTAAATAAACTCAAATTCCCTGAAAATACAAAACTTGTTATTAATGATGTGCCTGATTCCCCAAGATTTATTTCAGTTAAATTAGGGTTAAAAAACAATACGTCTGAATATTGTTTTATTCAGAATGTAGATAATCCATTTATAAACATTCAAACACTCCAGCTTTTATCAGAAAATAAAGATAGTTCAGCGTATATTGTCCCAGTTTATGACAATAAATCAGGTCATCCTATACTTCTTGGTGCTGATGTTATAAATAATATCAGTCAATTAGAAGGAGATGACTATATTCTGTCAGAAATATTAAAGCAGCAAAAAAGAATTCAGCTTACAATAAACGAACCCAATATTCATTATAATATTAATTCTCCTGATAACTACACTAAATTGGGATTACCTTTTTAGAATATTAATTTAAATCTTATCTTTGCAGAATACTAAATTATAATTAAAAATGAGTTCTATTTATCAAAAGTTAGCAGAAATTGAAAGTACAGGTGAAATGGTCGCTTTTTGTGTTGTTACCAGCACTCAGGGCTCTTCGCCTCAGAAAATATCTTCTAAAATGATTGTGAAAGCTGATGGCAGTATTATTGGTACTGTTGGTGGAGGAAGTGTTGAGAATGCCGTTATTAAAGAAGCCCTCGAAGTTATAAAATCTAATACTCCAATTATTTTAAAATATAAACTTAAAGAAGATTTGGGTATGGAATGTGGTGGTGCAATGGAAGTTTACATTGAGCCTAACGGCAAAAAAAATAAACTGTTTATCTTTGGTGCCGGTCATATTGGGAAAGCAATTGCAAGATATTCTATTGATTTTGGTTTCGATGTCACTGTAATTGACGAGCGTGAGAATATTTTTGCAGATTATAATAAAATTAATTGCAAATGCATAAATAAAAGTATTGATGATGCAGTTAATGAATTAAGTTTTGATAAGAACACCTACATGGTGATTGTTACTCATGGTCATGCTCACGATTTTAAAGTTTTGAAAGTTATATGTAAAAAAGAGTTCTGTTATTTAGGTATGATAGGCAGCAAAAGGAAAACAGAAGAAATACATAAGCTTATTGCTGAGCAGAATGTTATGACAAAAGAAGAAGTAGAAAGACTGGATATGCCAATTGGCATTAAGTTTAATGCAATTGAACCAAATGAAATAGCAATAAGCATTCTGGCAAAACTAATTGATGTTAAAAACTTGAATTAGTTTGCTCGTTTATAAGCTTATAAAAACATAAAAAACACATAAATTAAATCTATGGCTACAGTACAGTACAATGCTCCGGATTATTTTTTACTTGATGAACTCTTAACCGACGAACATAAGATAGTTCGCAGTTCGATAAGAGATTGGGTGAATAAATCAGTTTTACCAATTATAGATGATGCATGTCATAATCATAGTTTTCCGATACATTTAATTAAAGAAATGGGAGAAATGGGAGCGTTTGGTCCTTATATCCCGCAGGAATATGGTGGTGCAGGTATGGATCATATTGCTTATGGTTTAATAATGCAAGAGTTGGAGAGAGGTGATTCGGGGGTTCGTTCGATGGCTTCGGTACAATCTTCACTTGTAATGTATCCTATTTTTTCTTTTGGTTCAGAAGAACAGAAAAGGAAATATCTTCCAAAGCTTGCAACAGGAGAACTAATTGGTGCTTTCGGACTTACTGAGCCTAATCATGGTTCTGATCCCGGAAGTATGGTTACAAGAATTACTGACAAAGGAGATCATTATATATTAAATGGTGCCAAGATGTGGATTACAAATTCTCCTATATCTGACATCGGTATTGTTTGGGCAAAAGATGATAATAACATAGTTAGAGGTTTGATCGTTGAAAAGGGGATGCCAGGTTATACAACTCCTGAGATAACTAAGAAGTGGTCGTTGAGAGCCTCTTATACTGGGGAGATGGTATTTACTGACGTTAAAATCCCTAAAGAAAATCTACTCCCAAATGTACAAGGATTAAAAGGTCCATTAATGTGCCTTAACTCTGCCAGATTTGGTATTGCATGGGGAGTTGTTGGTGCTGCAATGGACTGTTATGATGCAGCTTTAAGATATTCAAAAGAAAGACGTCAGTTTAATAAACCAATTGCTGGATTCCAGCTTACCCAGAAGAAACTAGCCGAAATGCTTACAGAGATTACCAAAGCTCAACTTCTTGTTTGGCGTTTGGGAGTACTTCGTAATGAAGGGAGAGCAAGTGCGGCTCAGATATCAATGGCTAAACGAAATAATGTGGATATGGCATTAACTATTGCAAGAGAATCACGTCAGATACTTGGTGCAATGGGAATAACAGGAGATTTCTCAATGATGAGACACATGATGAATCTTGAATCAGTTATAACTTATGAAGGAACTCATGATATTCATTTATTGATTACAGGTATGGATATTACCGGTGAGAATGCTTTTGTTTAATACAATAATCTTAAAAGGATAACATAAATATTAATGAAACAAATCAGTTTCAAAGTTAACGGGCGACAATATGATCTTTTGGTGAATAGCCATGAGATGTTATCAACTGTATTACGCGAAAGAATAGGACTTACAGGAACTAAAATAGGATGCGAACAGGGTAGCTGTGGGGCATGTACTGTTTTAGTAAATAATGAAGCTGTTTTAAGTTGTATAACTCCTGCTCTTCGTTGCGAAAATGCTGATATAATAACTATAGAAGCTCTTGCAAAGGATGGTGAATTGCACAGACTTCAGAAGAAGTTTGTTGAGAAAGGTGCAATTCAATGTGGATTTTGTACTCCCGGGATGGTTATGACTGCAATTAGTCTTACTCCAACTTTAGATTTAAATAATGGTAAAGAATCTTTGATACATCAGATTAAAGAAGGTATATCCGGTAATCTATGCAGATGTACAGGCTATAAAAAGGTAATTGATGCTGTTGCAGAATACGTTTTAGAAACTAATACTGATCCTGATTCAATAATAATTAATCCTTCTGACGAAACAAAGTCTGTAGGAGTTTCACGACCATATATTGAAGCAGAAAAGAAAGTTAGAGGTGCTGCTGACTATGCAAACGATATTGTTATGAAAAACACCTTGCATTGTAAGTTTCTTCGCAGTATCTACCCTCATGCAAAAATAGAAAGCATTGATACAACTGAAGCACTTAAGTTAGAAGGTGTGCATTATATAGCTACCGGCAAAGAACTACCTATTACTTTCGGGATACTCACTGTTTCGCAGGATGAAACTGCAATGGCTGTTGATAAAGTAAGATATGTAGGTGAAATTGTTGCTGCAGTTGCTGCCGATACTGAAGATATAGCTTCAGAAGCTTGCAAGCTTATTAAAGTAAATTACATTCCAATTAAAGAATACTTATCTATTGATGATTCTATTAACGATATTGGAGATAATGAAAGGATTCACAATCAAGGGAAATTCAATAACAATGTTCATAAGAAAGCTGAGTTAAGATTTGGTGATCAGCAACAAGGATTACAAGAAGCTGATATCACAACTAAAATGTCTTTTGAGTTTTTAGGTATTAATCATGGCTTTACCGAACCTCATGCAGCTACTGCTTACTGGGATGAGAATGGTTTAACAATAACTACAGCTACTCAGGTTCCTCATTACCTACATAGAGCATTAGCAAAGGTTATGGAAGTTCCATTGAATAGAGTAAGAGTTATAAAACCTTATCTTGGAGGTGGATTTGGTGGTAAAAGTGATCCTTTTCCACACGAAATGATTGTATCTCATATAGCACGTAAAACAGGAAGGCCAGTTAGTGTAAGGTTAACCCGTGAAGAAGTCTTTCTTACAAATCATGGAAGACATCCTTCAAAGATGACTGTTGAGATGGGAATTACCAAAGAAGGTGTATTTAAAGTGCTTGATGCTGATATAGCTATTGATGGTGGTGCTTATGGAAGTTTTGGTGTAGTTACTTCATATTATAATGGAGTGCTTTTACAGGCTCCTTATAAGTTAAATAACTTTGGGTTCAGAACATATCGAGTTTATACCAATAAGCCTCAATGTGGAGCTATGCGCGGACATGGGGCAGTTAATTCGCGTTTCGCTGTTGAATCAATGATTGATGATTTAGCAAATACAATTAATATAGATCCTTGCGAGTTGCGCCTTATGAACTTTCTGGATTCAAATACTCAAACTGTTGGTCAATATAGAATCACTTCTAATGGTAGTCGTGAAGCATTACTTAAAGTGATGGAAGAATCGGATTGGAAAAACAGAATTGGTAAGTTAAAAGAAGGACATGGATTAGGTGTGGCCTGTGGTTTCTTTATCAGCGGAAGCGCATTACCTATTATATGGAATGAGCTACCACAATCTGTTGTGCATTTAAAGCTCGATTTTGATGGACGAGTATTGATAACTTCAGGTTCAAGTGATATTGGTCAGGGAAGTGATACGATGCTTGCAATTATTGTTGCTGAAGTTTTAGGAATTGGCATGGACAAAATATTTGTTCTAGCTGCTGATACGCTGCTTACACCAGTTGATTTCGGGAGTTATTCGAGCCGTGTAACCTTTATGGCTGGTAACGCAGCTAAGGATGCTGCTCTGAAACTTAAACAAGAGATTGTAGATAGCATAGTTAAACTTAAAGGTATAAATGCTGAAGAACTTAACTTTACAAACAATCGTATCTTTACTAATGATAAACAACTTGATTTATCTTGGATAGAAGCTGTTGACATTCTAATGGTCAAACGTGGAGCGGTTTCTGTAAGTGGTAAGTACATATCTCCTAAGCTTGGTGGAGACTTTAAAGGTGCAGGTGCAGGGTTGAGTCCTTCTTATACATTTGGTGCATGTATTGTTGAAGTAAAAGTTGATACAGAAACAGGGCAAGTTAAAGTAATTGATGTATGGGGTGCACACGATTGTGGCAAAGCATTGAACCCAATGGCAGTTGAAGGACAATTGGAAGGTTCCTGGCACATGGGAGTAGGGCAGGCTATTAGTGAGCAAATGAAATACTATAAAGGATTGTTATTAAACAACAACTTTCTTGATTATAAAATTCCTACTGCTTTAGATACACCCGACATTCATGCACACATTATAGAAACAATTGATCCGGAAGGGCCTTTTGGAGCTAAAGAGGCTGGTGAAGGTGCAATCCATCCTGTAATTCCGGCTATTGCTAATGCAGTTTATAATGCTGTTGGAGTTAGGATTACTAAACTTCCTATTAGTGCTGAGGATGTTTTGACTCAGATAAAAGAGAACAAAGGAATATAATTAAGACATTACAACACAATGATAGCTGAACAATCATATATTAAAGCTAAAACAATTGAGCAAGCTATAAAAGAAGCTTATCTTACTCAAGGTAGCTTTCGTTTTCTTGCAGGAGGTACTGATGTTATCGTTAATAAGTTTCAGGGGAATGAAACCTCTCAACTATTAATAGATCTTACAGGTATTGATGCTTTAAAGCATGTAGTGGTTATAGAGTCTCAAATAGAAATTGGCTCTTTAGTTAAGCTTGATGATCTTAAAAAACATAAATCTATTGCCGATAACTTCCCTGCTTTAGTTGATGCTGCTCATGCAGTTGCTTCCCCTGTTATAAGGAAGACTGCTACTATCGGAGGGAATATTCTGTGCGACAATCGTTGCATCTATTACAATCAAACTGAATGGTGGCGTAAGGCTGCCGGATATTGTTTTAAATGTAATGGTGATATCTGTATTGCTACTGGTGGCAAGAATAATTGTTTAGCTAAATTTGTTTCTGATACTGCTACAGTTTTAATAAGTATGAATGCTTGTATTGAAGTTGTTGACAACGATAAAACTTCAGTTATTCCTATTGAAACTATTTATACAGGCGATGGGATTCATCCAAATAACCTAGATAGAACTTCACTGATAACAGCTATAATTATTCCTATTAATAAAGGGGATAAAACAATATTTAAGAAACTTCGTCAAAGGGAGAGTATTGATTTTGGTTCGTTGATGACTGCTGTTACGCTTCGTAATAACGGAAGTCTTAAGATAGTATTAGGTGCTGTTGATGCTAAGCCAATCATCATCGAAGCTAAAGCAAACGACAAGCTTGATGAGGTGATAGCTGAAGCTGTTAAGAAACCTAAAACAATTAATAACGACATCTTTTCACGTAAGTATAGAAAAGAAATGATAGGTGTTTATCTTAAAAGAAGTTTTCAAGAGCTTGGATTAATGTAGAACAAGTAGTCATTCTTAAAAGGATTATATTTTTATAACAATAAGATGAATTTAAACGGAAAGCTTGCAATTGTTACGGGAGGCGGACAGGGTATAGGTGCAGCCATTGCACTAAAACTTGCTGAATATGGTGCTGATATAGTTGTAATTGATCGTAAGGAGAAAGAAGCAAACGATGTTATTGCAGCTATTGAAAAACTAGGAAGAAAAGGCTTGGTTGTAATTGCCGACATTGCAAACTTTCAGGAGGCTGATAAGGCTGTGAGCACTATTCTTACTAAGTTTAATAAGATTGATATTTTGGTTAATAATGCCGGAATTAATCGTGATGGCGTTGTTTGGAAGATGACCGAAGAGCAATGGGATAGCGTTATCAATGTAAATCTTAAAGGCTATTTCAATTACATACGCGCACTTACTCCTTTGTTCAGGGAGCAACGTTCGGGTAAGATCGTAAATATTACCTCAATTAATGGGATGCGCGGCAAATTTGGACAGGCTAATTATGCAGCTTCCAAGGCTGGGATTATTGGCTTAACAAAGACTGTTGCAAAAGAGATGGGCAAGTATAATGTGAATGTTAACGCTGTGGCACCAGGTTTAATTGAAACCGAAATGATGCTCAATGCTGATGCAAGTGTTCGCGAAGCTGCTCTTGCTGATGTTATTCTGGGTCGGATTGGAATGCCTGAAGATATAGCTAATGCAGTTTGTTTTCTTTGCAGCGATTTAGCACGTCATATTACTGGTGAGGTTATTAAGGTAGATGGCGGGCAATATATTTAATCTTCACCTATCTAAACACATTTAAATAAAATGGATATAAAGGATATAGTTGTCGTATCAGCTTGCCGCACAGCAATGGGTAAGTTTGGGGGAACTCTTCGAAACCTTGCTGCTTACGATCTGGGGGCTGTGGTTATTAAAGAAGCTTTGAAGAGAGCTTCACTAAATGGTGACGTTATTGATGATGTGATATTAGGCAGTTGCCGTCAGGCTGGTAATGGTCCAAATCCTGCGCGAACTGCTTCTGTCAGAGGTGGTGTGTCACCTAACACTCCAGTTACTACTATTAATATGGCTTGTCCTTCCGGGATGCGGGCTCTTGCGCTTGCTGCTCAGGAGATACTGACCGGTGATGCCAAAATAATCGTTGTAGGAGGCTTTGATAGCATGAGTTCTATTCCTTATCTTTTAAAGAATGCCCGTTGGGATGGTTTTAAGATGGGAAATAAAGTGTTGGAAGATGGCTGGAGTGATAGCATTGATCCTTTAATTCAACAAGGTATGGGCGAAACCGCCGAGAACCTATTCGATAAATATAATATCACTAGGGAAGAACAAGATAAATATGCAGTAAGTAGTCATGCTAAGGCATCTTTAGCAGAAACTAATGGTTGGTTCAACGAAGAAATAGTTCCTGTTGAGATTCCTGAAACTAAGACTACTTCTTCTAGTCTTTTTACTAAAGATGAAAACATCAGGCATAATGTTAACATTAATGATATGGCTAAGCTAAAGCCTTCTTTTCGTAAAGAAGGAAGTGTAACTGCCGGTAATTCATGCGGATTGAGTGATGGAGCTTCTGCAATGATAGTTATGCATCGCAGCAAAGCTCTGGAGTTGGGTTTAAAGCCTTTATTTTCTTTAGTGGCTACGGCTCAGGTGGCTGTAGCTCCCTCAACAATGGGGGAGGGTCCGGCTTTTGCTATCCCTGCTGCCTTGAAGAAAGCAGGTATGACTCTTGATCAGATGGATATTATTGAAATTAATGAAGCTTTTGCTGTTCAGGTTTTATCTAATCATAAAATTCTTAATTTTGATATGAATAAACTTAACGTAAATGGTGGAGCCATAGCATTGGGGCATCCTACAGGCAATAGTGGTTCCCGAATTATAGTTACAGCCTATCATGCTCTTAAGCGACTGAATAAAACGTATGCAATTGCTTCTATTTGTGGAGGTGGTGGCGTTAGTACAGCTACCATTATTAAAAGAGAATCATAAACTAAAACAAAATAAACAATGACCAATTTTCCTAAAGGAGAAATCTCTATTCAATTATTAGCTATGCCTGCTGATACTAATCCCTTTGGCGATATTTTCGGGGGATGGTTGATTTCCCAAATGGATATTGCAGGTGGTATCTTTTGCAGGAAGATAGCTAAAGGCAGGTTTGTGACTGTAGCCATCGACTCCATTACTTTTAAACAGCCTGTTTTTGTTGGTGATATTCTAGGGTGCCATGTAGAACTGATTAAGAAAGGCAATACCTCAATCACAGTTCATGTAGAAGCGTGGGTAAGCCGTGAGTTTGAAGAAGATGATAAGATAAAGGTTACCGAAGGAAATTTTACCTATGTCAGGATCGACGATAATCGAAAGCCATTAAGCCTTTCGGCAAAAGGAAACACTTGATAGGCATTTAGGCTATAGGCTTTTAGTCTTTTAGTTAAAACAAAGAGCCTCCTTCAAATTTATGAGGGAGGCTCTTTGCATTTTATTATATCTCCTTTCTAAGCTAAAATAATTTTGAAGATGGAAATTATTAAATGCTTCATTTCTAATCATTGCCGCTACACCTATATCATTCACGTGATCGCTTGAGCCATTCACGTGATCGCTTGAGCCATTCACGGGGTCGCCTGAGCCATTCACGGGATCGCTTGAGCCACTAACGGGATCGCTTGAGCCACTCACGGGATCGCTTGAGCCACTCACGGGATCGCTTGAGCCACTCACGGGGTCGCTTGAGCCATTCACGGGATCGCTTGAGTCGTTCAACGGATCGCTTGAGCAATTCCCGGGGTCGCTTGAGCCACTCATCTACACCATAGATTCAAAAAACATATTCATTCTTATCTTAAAGCCTTAAAGACTATCATTTAATTGCTTATCTTAATCTAAAAACAACTTAAAAGAATGAGAAACGGAAAAGAGAGTACTACTGCTCACTTTAATTTTGTCGTTATTTTTATTTGAAATCTTTAAATGCTAAAAGTGAAACTACTTATGGATATCCTCTTTTTTTATTATTGATATGTTTTTGTGATTATTTCATTAAAATGTATTATCTTTGTATCTCAATTAAATTATAAAAGTATGAAAAAACTTATACTAATAATTATTGCAATTATTACTTTGAACAATGCAAATGCACAGTGGGGGCAAACTAGCCTTAAGCGTGGTATCTATAGCTTTATTGTTTCGTTTGCTGAAGAAGATAGTTCTCTTTTTGCAGGTGTTAATTGTGGAGGTATATGGAGATTAACTATGTCGGATTCTATTGGTGTTGAAGAAACTATATTAAATTATATTTTATCATTTTATCCTAATCAAGCTGAAGATAATAATACTGTAGAAACAAACTCATACAAAGACTTACTTTATGATAATACTTTCTTATATGATCAATCGATAAACATACCTTTATTTAATTATAAAACAAGTCTTGATTTGCAACTTGTGCCTAAACTTGTTTATAATCTCTTTCAATCTATATATAAAAAGTAAGTAAAACTTAGATCTCTCCTTTTAAGTGGATTTAGGAGAGGTTATATCTCATTTTTTTTAGTAATTTTGCAGTCTAATAATTACAATATAGTATGGATTATAATTTTGGCGACATAGAGAAGAAGTGGCAACAGTACTGGAAAGAAAATAAAACCTTTAAGGCTGAAAACATATCGGACAAACCTAAATATTATGTGTTGGATATGTTCCCTTATCCTTCGGGCGCCGGCTTGCACGTTGGGCATCCGCTTGGCTACATTGCTTCAGATATTTACAGTCGCTACAAACGTCATAAAGGCTTCAATGTGTTGCATCCTATGGGTTACGATGCTTATGGTTTGCCTGCCGAACAATATGCAATTCAAACCGGTCAGCACCCCGCTATTACCACCGAAAATAATATTACACGCTATCGTCAACAACTTGATAAGTTAGGTTTTTCTTTTGATTGGGATAGGGAAGTACGCACCTGTAATGCCGATTATTATAAATGGACACAGTGGACTTTTATACAGCTTTTCAATCATTATTATAATAATAAAACAAAAAAAGCAGAACATATAAATCAGCTTATTGATGTTTTCTGTAAAGAAGGAAATGCCAATATAGATGTTGCTTGTGATGCTTCAGATATTTTTACAGCCGAAGAATGGAATAACTATCCTGAGAAAAAGCAACAAGAGCTCTTAATGAACTATCGTATTGCTTTTCTTTCGGATACACAAGTAAACTGGTGCCCAAAGTTAGGAACGGTTTTGGCAAACGACGAAGTAAACGGAGGATTATCAGTAAGAGGTGGCCATCCTGTTGAAAGAAAATCAATGCGCCAATGGTCTTTAAGAATAACCGCTTACGCAGAAAGGCTTTTGGAAGGCCTGGATGCGCTTAACTGGAGCGAATCTTTAAAAGAAATACAAAAGAATTGGATAGGGAAGTCAGTTGGAGCAGAAGTAAGCTTCCACCTCTCCCCAAAGGGAGCTGATGATTTTAAAGTCCTCTCCTCTGGAGAGGATTTAGGAGAGGTCTTAAAGATTTTTACGACCAGACCAGACACTATTTTCGGCGTTTCATTTATGGTGCTATGTCCCGAACATGAAGTTATAAATACAATTACAACTTCCGATAAAAAGGAAGAAGTTGAACAGTATTTAACTTGGGCTAAGAACCGTTCGGAACGCGAACGCCAGACCGAAGTTAATAAGATTACCGGAGTGTTTACAGGCGCTTACGCAATAAATCCGTTAACCAACGAAGAGATTCCTATTTGGATTTCCGATTATGTATTGGCAGGCTATGGAACGGGCGCTATTATGGCTGTTCCTGCGCACGATAGCCGTGATTTCGCTTTCGCTAAACATTTTAATTTACCTATACCTCAAGTTATTCTTCCAAGTGACGAAGAAGCTGGAGATACTTCCACCTGGACTGAATCAAAGGACTCTAAAGAAGGAACATGCATTAATTCGGGCATCATCACAGGCATGACAGTTAAGGAAGGCATTAAGACAGTTATTGATTTTGTAGAAGGAAAAGGAATTGGCAAACGTCAGATTAATTTCCGCTTACGCGATGCTATATTTAGCCGTCAACGCTATTGGGGCGAACCGTTTCCAGTTTATTATAAAGATGGTATGCCATATATGTTAGACGAAAGTAAGCTACCATTGGAGCTTCCTGAGGTTGATAAATACCTTCCTACCGAAAGCGGCGAACCACCTTTGGCAAGAGCTAAGAATTGGATTACAGAAGAGGGCTATCCGCTAGAAACAAATACGATGCCTGGTTTTGCAGGCTCCAGTGCGTATTACTTAAGGTATATGGATGCTAAAAATGATAAAGAGATTTTCTCTAAAGAAGCCAATGCTTACTGGGAAAACGTAGATTTGTATATCGGCGGTGCCGAGCATGCTACAGGGCATTTGATTTACGCACGCTTCTGGAATAAGTTTCTTTTTGATTTAGGTTTATGTGTGAAAGAAGAACCTTTCCAAAAACTAATTAATCAAGGTATGATTCAGGGACGTTCTAGTTTTGTTTATAGAATTAAAGGTACAAATCGTTTTGTATCTTATGGTATGAAAAATGACTTTGATGTACAGCAATTGCATTGTGATGTAAACATAGTTGACAATGATATTTTAGATATTGATAAGTTCCGCGATTGGTTGCCCGATTATAAAGAAGCAGAGTTTATTCTGGAAGATGGAGTTTATGTATGCGGAACGGAAGTTGAGAAGATGTCTAAATCATTATATAATGTACAGAATCCTGACGATATCATCGTTCGTTACGGAGCGGACACATTAAGATTATATGAAATGTTCCTGGGTCCGTTAGAGCAATCCAAACCATGGGACACTAAAGGTATTGAAGGAGTTTTCCGTTTTATAAGAAAGTTCTGGAAGCTTTTCCATGACGAAAACAATAATTTAGCAATAAGCGAAGAAGCTCCAACTCCGGTTGAACTTAAAATCTTACACAAAACCATAAAGAAAATTACTGAAGACATTGAGCGTTTTTCATTCAATACTGCGGTAAGTTCTTTTATGATTTGTGCAAATGAATTATCGGAAGTAAAATGTCATAAAAGGGCTATATTAGAACCATTAACAGTTTTAATTGCTCCTTATGCACCTCATTTAGCTGAAGAACTATGGGCTAATCTTGGACATAACGAAAGTATAACTACTGCTAACTACCCTATTTGTAACGAAACTTACTTAGTAGAAAGTAATTTTAAGTATCCAGTATCATTTAATGGAAAAATGCGTTATACATTAGAGCTTCCAATCGACATGTCTGTTCAGGAAATAGAAAAAGCTGTGTTAGCTTCTCCTGATTCGCAGAAATGGTTAGAAGGAAAGACCCCTAAGAAGGTAATTATAGTTCCTAAAAAGATAGTCAACATAGTGATTTAATTACTTAACACTTCAAAACAATGAAAACAGAATATTGGGATGTCTCAGACGAACAGGTTCTCGACAAAACCGGCAAAACGATTTCGGAATGGATAGATATCCTTGATGAGTTCAAGGCTATTGAAAAGAAATCCAATGATGTGGTGTCATATCTACAAGTAGCTTTTAATGTTCCCCGCTATTGGGCAAGGACTCTCACTACTCATTATCTGAAATCAGCTTAATCTAAAATAAAGAAGCCCTGTATATTTTCATATACAGGGCTTCTTTTTATCATGTAAATTAATTATTCTTTATACAACGGACAGAAAACCCGTGAGTCCTGAGCACCCCAACTCTTCCTACACGTGTTGAATTATATTCTAAATACCTATCAACTGCTCCGTACATACTATCAATATCTGATGTCCAGTATTCGGCATTATAACCTGCATATCTAAATGTTCCATCATACAAACGATAACCGGAAGGCAAAGCTGTAAATCCTGAATCATTGGTTGCACCTGTATTAGGATCAGCCCAATGCAATTCACCAGCTTCTTTAATATAAGCACCGGCAGCATCACCTCCTTTAAGGTAATTTACCAATATTATCCAATTAGAATCAGTTGGTACATGCCATCCTGTAGGGCAAACATTGCGGGGATCAACTACAGTGTAGAAATTATATAGCTTTCCGAACTTAGAATTAAGGCTAACATCATTATTATAATTACAATAAGCACCTGTAGTAAGATTGCTCCAGGCAGTATTATCTCTAACATTAGCGATTGCAGCTCCATTACTATAATGTGTAACCGAAAGGTTTTGAGCCATCCATGTTTGAGTACCTATTACAATTGTTTTGTAGTTATTACCATCAAAATCGCTGACAGTTCCATAGGTTAACGAATCGTTAAAAGCTATTGGAGCTGTAAAAGATACCGGAGTAGTATCGTTATTTGTGGTATCTTTAGTGCAGCTATTTGCTAAGCTAAATGTTATTATAATAATAATAAACAGATATATCCAATTACTATTTCTTATTTTCATATTGTTGTTATTTGAGGTGTAAAATTAATAATAATTATTCATAATAATGATATTTGTTTTAAATATTTCTTCTTTTCTTTTTTCAAATACATTTATCTTAAAAAAACACATCTTAAATTGACCATATATCATATTTATTTTCTTCAATTAATTGATTTATTAAAAAAAAGTTTAATTTCGCAGAAGTAAAAATCAGTTATTAAAACAAATTAAAATGAAAAAGACGATACTTTACATCCTTTTTGCAGTGATATTGGCTTCAAACGGCATTGCTCAGAACCTTAAGATGATTGATACACCAGAACCTGCTCGTCCTAAGGGGCAGACTGATGTTTTGAAGCTGGCATGTAAACCTATTGACACCGTAAGAATAGCCTTTATAGGCCTGGGTATGAGAGGTAGTGAAGCCATCAGAAGATATATGTATCTGGATGGGGTTAAAATTGTAGCTTTATGCGACATTGTGCCCGACAGAGTAGATGCTTGTAATGAAGTTCTTAAGAAAAACAACAAACCTCAAGCTGAAAAGTACTCGGGTGAAGAAGGATGGAAGAGAGTTTGCGAACGTACTGATGTTGATCTGATTTATGTATGCACACATTGGACTTTGCACACCCCTATTGCGGTCTATGCGATGGAGCATGGAAAGCATGTGGTGATGGAGGTACCTGCGGCCTTAACTATTGATCAATGCTGGCAACTGGTTAACACTGCTGAGAAAACACGTAAACACTGTATGATGCTGGAAAACTGCTGTTACGACTTCTTCGAAATGGCAACACTCAATATGGCTCAGCAAGGTGTATTTGGTGAAGTTAAACATGTGGAAGCTGCCTATATTCACGACTTAAGGTGGTTGAACTTTGACGAAAAAACAGGCTATTGGGATATGTGGCGTCTTAAATACAACACCAATCATACCGGAGACCCTTATCCCACACATGGTTTAGGCCCTGTTTGCCAGACTTTAAACATACATAGGGGTGATAAGATGAATTATCTGGTTTCAATGTCGACCAATCAATTTGGGATGACAGAATATGCTAAGGATAAGTTTGGTAAAGACTCTAAATATGCATTAACTCCTTATAAACTGGGCGATATGAATACCACAATCATACGTACCGAAAAAGGGAAGACGATTATGATACAGCACGACGTTACGAGTCCGAGGCCTTACGACCGTATTCATAAGATAAGCGGCACCAAGGGTTATGCTGTTAAATATCCTGAAGAACGGATTGCATTGGAGCCTAATGCACACACCTTTTTAAGTCAGCAAAAGCTCGATTCTCTTCTTAAATTGTACGAGCATCCTTTCTCGAAAGAGATAGGTGAACTTGCTAAAAAGGTTGGTGGACATGGTGGTATGGATTTTATAATGGATTACCGCCTCATTTATTGCCTAAGGAATGGATTGCCACTTGATGAGGATGTGTATGATGCTGCCGAATGGTCGTGTATTGTTGAATTATCAGAGAAATCGGTCGAAAATGGCTCAATGCCGGTTAAGATACCCGATTTTACGCGCGGTGCATGGAGTAAGCTTAATGGATTGACATTTGAACGAGCTAAATAAGAGGCTATTCCATTAAGAATTAAAAATTAAGAATTAAGAATTAAATTTAACGAATACATCCTGTCAGGTTTCCCATCCTGACAGGTATAACAGCAATTTGAATTTAAACCTGTCAGGAAATGAATACCAGACAGGATATACCAATAAATAGTATTAGTTTTTTAATGTTTATTATTTTTTGTTTTATGATGATGATATTGCTATGTATGTGATGTAACCCATTATATAGCAATGCTAAAACAAAAAGACACAGCATCAATTAAAAACAATTAGGAGTATAATCAAAATGAATAGGTGCATAATTAAAACGAATAGGAGCATATTCAAAACGAATAGGAGCATATTCAAAACGAATAGGAGTATATTCAAAACGAATAGGTGCATATTCAAAATGAATAGGTGCATAATCAAAACGAATAGGCATCTATTCAAAACAAATAGATGCCTATTCAAATTTATTTAATAGCATTT
>CAIWDQ010000464.1 GCA_903911455.1 uncultured bacterium | reverse complement strand
TTATGAATTCAACCTAACAGGTATTTTTCTTTCCTGTTAGGTTTTTTTTATGATGTTTTTTATATTTATAACCGAAGCTCGGGTTTAAATATAAAAGTGAAGAAAGAAAACTTAACATGCTCAGGGACTGATAATAAGTGTATCTGAGCTTGTCGAAGGGGTTTGGGTTTATAGATTTTCTTTTCCTACAATACTATTCAGTTTTTCTGTTAACAATATTGATAATTATAAATCTGTCTGCATTGTCCACATTATCCATCTAAAGAATGTTTTTCTAAAACTTACAATATTATTTTACATAAAAAAGAAGAGAATAATTTTTATGAAAATAAACTTCCCATTAATAAATATAATTAACTACTTTTACCGAAAAATTAAAAATGTATTCATTTAGTGATTTTATATTAAATAATGTTTGATGCTTTGCATCGAATTGTAATTAAATCTAAACCGAGTTTCTTAATATATTCTTTGTTTGGGGCCGCACCTTACCCAAGTTTCTCGAAAAATTCATTCTTTTCATTTAAATTATACCATATATTTCTCAACTTATATCCTATTGTCGATGTCGACAATGACCATATTTTAAATAAAAGACCTATTGTCTACGTCGACAGTGATCATATTATAAAAAAAAGAACGATTGTCTACGTCGACAATGACTGTTTTATTTTAAAAAGAGCAATTGTCTACGTCGACAATGACTGTTTTATTTTAAAAAGAGCGTTTGTCTACGTCGACAATGACTGTTTAAACATTCAAATACCAATTATATTATATCCTTTTTTCAGAATATTATTTAATAATCATATTACAATACATAGCAATTTCAATTTAATTTATTAATTAAATAACTAATTATATGGGGACTCATAAACGAAAACCAAGATCTGACAATGATAGATCAATAGCTCTTTTAGCAGCAAAAAATAAAAAAGATGCTTCGGCACCAGGCGACAATGTGATTTCGGCAGATAACTCAGCAGCATTAGACATCGAACAGCCTTTGTTTGATGCCAAAAAAGAACTGCTAAATATTGCCCTGTCTAATTTCCACAAGAGTGTAAAAACATTTAATATCGAGCTTGAAATTATAAAAAAGAGAGTAACGCACGCCCTCCAAATGATAAATGACCAAATTAATGATAAAGTAAACGGCTGGAGTGCAAGCGATCGTACTTTGTATGGGATGATATTGAGTGGAAGCCTGCCTTTGATGAATAACGAAAGGTTAATTATTTATGTAGCTAATAGTTTTGTAAAAGGCGAGACAGACAGAATTGCTGCAGGAGGTACTCCTTTAACAATGATTACAAAAGCAGAAATAATTGGAAGGTTATTAAGTTTAAATGCTAAAAAGATTGCTCGCGAGGCTAAGAAAAAGTTGGTAGCTGATGCTACAAAAGTTATGGTAGAGCGTCGTAAAGTAGTAAATCCATTAATTGTAAACATCTGGAAGGATATTGAAAACGGAGGACAGAAATTGGCAGTGCCTGCTCGCCGTTTGTTCGAAATATCATGGGGTGTGGTTTTTAAATCAGTAAAGAATTTTGGATTTTTGAATGTAAAATGTATCAATATCAACGATAATAGCGTTGCCAGAGGCATTAATCTACGACTCGGAGCCATAGATGGAAAGGCAGGAGCCAAGGCAATTACCGACGAATATGGTGTAGCTTTGTTGAAATCGCGAAATTTTAAACCTACATTTATAAATGCCGAAAATTTAAATTATGAAATAGTATCACAACAAGTAACTCTTGCCGAAAACGAAACTCAAGTAATTGTACTATACCTGAAATTTAAGGAAATCATCTAATTCAATTACGAATTACTAATTACGGCTATTGCAGTCGTCATTGCGCAAAGCGAATTAATCTAAAAAAGAGATTATTTCGGGCAAAGCCCTCGTAATGAAGATTATCTTATTCTTCACTATTGCTTACTGCCTTTATATTCATAATTCACAATTCTTAATTCTTTCCCTTAGTCTCCAAATCCCTTAGCCACTTAGTCTTCAATTGCCTATTGTCTATTGCCAATTGCCATTTCGTAATTCGTAATTCGAAAATCGTAATTTATTTTGTCTTTCCATCCCTAATATTAGCCATATACATTTAAGGGTTTTATAATGTTAAATCAGATTAATCCTTATCACTATATTGTATTATTTTAGTAATTTTGCTGTTTATTAAAAGCAAAATAAAATGACTAAAAGAATACTCATTATTATTACATTCTTATTTATAATCACTTTATGTGATAATACATTCGGACAATACTATGTTTCAACAGCAGGTAACGATAATAATTCCGGCACATCTGCACAACCATTTAAAACTATACAGAAAGCTGCTAACGTAATGCATGCCGGTGATACTTGTTTTATTAAAGCAGGTATTTATCGCGAAACAGTTACTCCCGCTAATAATGGTACATCTATAAGTCACATTGTTTTTAAAAACTATAATAATGATAAAGTAATTATAGTTGGCACTGATTCTATTACTGGTTGGACTCCTTATCAGAATGGTGTTTATAAAGCTTATGCTCCCGATACTGTATGGCAGTTGAGTGTAAATAAAAGGATAGCAAATGAAGCAAGATATCCTAATTTCAGAGGAGACAATTTAAGTACTAATGGTTGGGCTCCGGTAACTATAACTGCATCAGGAAATGCTACCTTTACAAATACTAATTTCCCTAATGGATATTGGTTAGGGGGTTATTGTATTGCAGATGTTGCTTCGAAGTGGATCTCTGATAATGGGATTATAGATTCATCAGGTAGTAATTTAGTGCATTGCACTGTACGTTCAAGTCCGTGGAACAACAATTCGAGCACCTATTATATTGGAAGCGGCAACGGATATATCACTCATCATTTAAATGCCCTCGATACTATTAATGAATGGCATTGGCAGAACGATACCTTGTATTATTATCCTCAATCAGCTTCAATTGTAAACACAATGGATGCAGAAGCACGTACCAGAATATATGCGTTTAATTGTTTTGGGAAACAATATATTGATATTAATAACTTAAATATAGTGTTGGCAACTGTTAACTTCGAAAATGCAACAGGCTGTGCATTATATAAAAGTAATGTATTGTATCCTACTCCATTTTTCTTATATACTCAAGCATGGGACAGACAAAAATTTGATAGCATCAACTATGGTATCACCCAATGGACTGGCAAAGGTGTAGCAGTGTCGGGCTTTAATAATAGGATTCTTAATTGTTATATTGCTCATAGCTGGGGTGATGGTATAAGTATAGGCGGCACTAATAATACTGTTGATAACTGTCTGGTAGAAGATTGCGACTGGTCGGCAACAGATGATGCAGTTATAGCAACAGTTGGTACCGGACATAATATTAAACATTGCACTTTGCGTAAAGCAGGAAGAAGTACTCTGGTAAACCGTTTGAGTAATCTAACTAACGTTATGTATTGCAATATATCAGATTGTGGCTATCTTAACCTTGATCTTGGTATTACTTATTCATTTCAATCAAATGGAGGGGGTTCGCAAATAGCTTATAACTGGGCTCACGACAATCATTCCGCATCATCTTCTAACATGGGTATTTATCTTGATAATTATGATACTGCTTATATAGTGCATCATAACGTTATCTGGAATTGTACTAATGCAATTCAAACCAACAAACCGGCGGTTAATCATCAGATATATAATAATACTGTTTGGTTCTGTACCAATGCAATGAGTACATGGGGGACTGCAGGTACAACTATTCAAAACCAAATTGTGAAGAATAATTTATCAAATAAAGTGTGGTCACAAGGCACTACTTTTAGTAATAATATGGTTACACAAGCCCCTAACTTTACTAATGCTGCAGGCTTCGACTTTACTTTAACTTCTACATCTCCAGCTATAGATACAGGTACGGTTATTCCCGGCATCACCGATGGTTATGTTGGCAATGCCCCTGATTGTGGTGCCTATGAATATGGACTTACACCTTGGGTTCCGGGTTCAAATGTTCAGGTTCCCAATTTAAATGAAGTTATTATTGATTCAACAACTTCCCCAGTAGGAATAAATGAAGAAATGAATCGTAATAAAGATGATGGTGGGTTAAATGTATATCCTAATCCAACAAATTCTAAAATCAATATTGATTATAATAACATAGAGAACACTCAGATAGCAATATTTAATGTATTTGGTCAAAAGATAATAGAAAAAAATAAGTGTAAACAGATAGATCTTTCAGATTATAATAAAGGCTTGTTTCTACTTGTTTTAACAGATAACAAAAAGAACAAATCTTATTCAAGGATGATCGTATTGAATTAAGAAGAAATTTGGGTAATAATTAACTAAGAAATATTCTTTAAATATATTTCCTGAATAGCTAATTATCATTAATTCTATGTCCGTAATCTTACGGATATAGAATCAGGAATTTCCTTAGATATTTATATTATTTTTTTTAGTTATTTTGTTACTCTTAATAAATAATAGTACTTTTGTAAATAATTATTATTCAATAAGGAATTAATAAGTAATTATTAATAGTTAAAAACGTGTATTGCTGTGTGTTGTTAGGTTTGTAACAAATAATATGAAAGAAAAATCATATGGGATACGATAGTAGAATTTTACCTCCTTAAATCATTTTACTTAAGATTTAAAGAAAAGATTACAAATTTAAAAAGAAATTATTTAAACAAATATATATTAATTCAATTTTTTACTTTATGAAAAAGTTTTTCAATTTATTAATTGTAACAATTATGTTATTTATGCTTTCGGGTAATACTCTGAAAGCACAGTTGGCAAATTTACCTTGTACAGGGTTTAATGCCGACGTTGTTGCCGATGGCACGGGTCTTGCTTCTACCTCTACATCAACTGATGTTGATGGAGTAGGTTACGTATTCGTAAGCACTACTTTTAATCCTGGCAGTGGTATCTGCCAAACAGGTACTGCAGCTTGGCCTTCATCTAATCAGGTAACAAGTCTTATTTCTCCCAATCCTATATTTACATTAAAGGCTCCGAATGTAAATAATGTTTTACGCGGAAATGGGACTTTAACTTTAGTAAATCCTGTAGCTTGTAATAATTTGTATGTGTTGGCTACTGGTGGTAGTGGAGCAATTACTGTTACTGCTACCGTTACTTTTTCTGATCTTACTACACAAGTAATTTCAGGCTCAGTTGCCGACTGGTGTAGTGGAACTTCACCTGCGACTACACAATTCTACAGAATTTCGAGAAATTCTACAGCAGGAACTTGCGATGGTGGTATGTGTCAATATATGTATCAAATGTCTTTAGCTATAGATGCTGCTAACCAGTCTAAAAATATTGCTTCAGTTTCTTTTGTAGGAACAGGTGGTGTTCTAAATATATTTTCACTTGCTGGTTATACTTTAAATTCACCTTATCTTGCTGCTACGCCAACCTCATTAGCATTTAATTATGTTCAATTTGGTAATTCTTCAACACCACAGTCATTTACTCTTGCCGGTGGTATTTTAACTGCTAATGGAACTATTACTTTAACGGCTCCAACAGGTTATGCTCTTTGTTTAACATCAGGTGGTACTTACACAAGTACATTACCTGTTACATATACCGGAACAACACTTCCTTCAACTACAATTTACGTAAAATTTACACCCACAGCAGCTAATACTCCTTATAATGGATCTATTATTGCATCAGGTGGTGGCGTTAGTTCTTATAGTATTGCTGTTACAGGTACATCTCAATTAATTTATTGTACTTCTGCATCCTATTCGGCTAGTTATGATAATATTTCTAAAGTAATTTTTGGTGGGATTAATAATTTAAGTGGTGCATCAACTTATAGTGATTATACAACTTCAGTTTCCCGCTGCTCAAATTATTCAAGGAATTAGTACTCCTCTATCAATTACTATTGGGGGAACATTGTATGGAGGAACAGGAACTGCTTATTGTAAGGCTTGGATTGATTATAATCAGGATGGTGTATTCGATTATGTTAATGAATTAGTATATAGTGGTACATATACTGCATCAGGTACTGTTTTAACAAGTCCTATTATAATACCTTATACAGCAACTGCAGGACCAACCAGAATGAGAATTATTTGTTCATATTATCAACCTACTACACCATGCTGGAATTATCCAACAAATTCTCATTATGGAGAAACAGAAGATTACACTATAAATGTAATACCTGCTGTGCCTTGTGTATCACCAACAAGTCAGCCCACAGTTTTAAATCTAATACCTAGCTTTACTTCTGTTAATGGCTCTTTTACAACCGCATCAGGTACCGATGAATATTTAATAGTAAGAAGTACTTCAAACACTCTTGGTGCGACTCCTGTCAATACTACAACTTATACAGCAGGGCAGTCTCTTGGTAATGGTACAGTAGTAGCTTTCCAAACAGGTAATACATTTACAGATGTTAACTTAAATCTTGGGACACAATACTACTACTTTATTTTTGGAGCTAATGTACTTTGCTTAAATGCACCGGCATATAATATAAATACTCCACTTACAGGTAATACAACTACCAGTACATTAGCAAATGCATTAAATGGTGTTTATACAATTAATAGCACTTTACCAACTGCTGGCACAAACTTTAATAGTTTTTCATCAGCTAGTCAGGCATTAGCTTTACAAGGTGTTAACGGGCCGGTTACTTTTAATGTAGCTAGTGGTACTTATACCGAACATATAGATTTAGGATTAGTAATTGGTGCAACTTCTACAAACACCATTACTTTCCAAAGTGCTTCAAATAATAGTTCTTCTGTCATTCTACAATATAATGCTGTAACTCCTGCTGATAATTATGTTATTAGATTTAATGGCGGTCAATATTATTCTGTAAAAGCAATGACAATTCAACCAACAAATGCAACTTATGCTAATGCACTTGTTTTTATGAATGGAGCTAATAATATTAATGTT
>CAIWDQ010000463.1 GCA_903911455.1 uncultured bacterium | reverse complement strand
TGATTTCAGCTTTTAGCTTGATGATTTCAGCTTTTAGCTTGATGATTTCAGCTTTTAGCTTGGTGATTTCAGCTTTTAGCTTGATGATTTCAGCTTTTAGCTTGATGATTTCAGCTTTTAGCTTGATGATTTCAGCTTTTAGCTTGGTGATTTCAGCTTTTAGCTTGATGATTTCAGCTTTTAGCTTGGTGATTTCAGCTTTTAGCTTGGTGATTTCAGCTTTTAGCTTGGTGATTTCAGCTTTTAGCTCGAATGCTCCTATTTTTAATAGAAATCTATAGTTATTAATTAATACAATTAAAGGTTAAGTTATCAATATACAGGCTAATAGCAGGTTAAAAGCAAATAAATTATTAAAATTTCTTCTCGTATCTATGACAATAAGGCATTGATCCTTTATGAGTATAATATTGCTGATGATAATCTTCCGCTTTCCAGAAAGTACTTGCTTTAGTTACTTTAGTAGCTACCTTATAACCCTTTCCTTTCAATATACTTATCAAATTTAAAGCTGTTTCCTTTTGCAGATCATCCAAAAAAAAGACTTCTGACCTGTATTGATCACCAACATCAGGACCTTGTCTGTCAACCTGAGTAGGATCATGTATTTCAAAAAACAATTTCGCAAGATCTTCATAAGTGATCTGAGAAGGATTAAAAACTATCCTGATTGCTTCAGCATGACCAGTTGTATGGGTACAAACATCAGCATAAGTAGGATTATCCTTATGCCCGCCAATATATCCCACTTCAGTGGAAATTACCCCTTTCGACTTCTGCATATAATATTCAACACCCCAAAAACAACCTCCTGCAAATATGGCAGTATCAGTCTTCTTTTCATCATCAGGAATAAACTCAAGAGAGATAGAATTTACACAATGACGGGTATCTTTTTGAGTTAAATGTTCGCCAATAAAAACATGCCCGAGATGTGCACCACAATTATTACAGGTAATTTCGGTACGACGTCCATCTGCGTCCAAAGTTCTTGTAACAGCACCCTTGATTTCATCATCAAAACTAGGCCAACCACATTCTGATTCAAACTTATCAGATGAACGATACAAAGGTTTACCACAACGTTTGCAAACATAAACGCCCTTATCAAAAGTTTTATAATACTTCCCTGTAAAAGGTCTTTCAGTTCCTTTATTTATTATGACATTTTCCTCTTCAGGACTTAATTTTTTATAATTCATACTATCAGATTTATTTATTTTATTTTGAGTACAGCCCGACAAAGTAATCAATATCAAAGCTAGTACAATTATTATTTTATTCATTTTTTATTATTTTATGAATACAACAATTTTTTATTATAAAAGTTATAAAAGATATTATTGAAGAAGCTGCTTTTATTTATGTAATATTGCAAACTATTAAAGTTAAAATATATTTCTTAAAAATTATTTCAATAAATAAATATTATTATGACAAGATATACAGGTTACGACGTCTTTAGCAACGAATCGGATGAGATATTAAAAGATTTAAATAAAGCTTTAATAAACGATACTATAATTGAAGCAGAAATAAAAAGCGCTAATAATGGTGGTTTTATAGTTGAATATAAAGGATTCCCTTGTTTTCTTCCATTATCTCTTACTACAAATAAGTTTGCACCTAAATTAGATATAGTTTCTCTTCTTGATTCAAAACAAAAGTTCAAAATTAAGGATATTAGGAGCAAAAGTGTTATTTTATCAAGAAAAGCATATTTGGATGAATATTATTTAAAGTTGGAAACCGAAGAATTAGAAAACATTGAGATTGGTGAGCACTTTGTAGGAAAAATTCAGTCTGTTCAATCTTATGGTTTATTTATTTTTAGAGAATATTCAATAGGATTATTACATATAAGTTTGATATTAGGTTTTGAATTTGAAGCTTCTGATTTTGACAAACCAAAATTACTAAGAAATGCTTTAAAAGAAGCCTTTCCTAAAGGCAATTCAGTAAGTGTTATAATCATTAATAAAACTGATGATAACAAATATTCGCTTGATTTTGATCGTACTGATC
>CAIWDQ010000462.1 GCA_903911455.1 uncultured bacterium | reverse complement strand
ATTAGGTATTTAATAGATTTCTATCGGTAGATTATAATTATTATTAAGAATTCATTAATTTAATAAACAGGAGTTGTCCTGCTTTTCAGAGAAAAGTATTTTAAAAAAGATCTTATTATTTCTTTAAAAAAGAGTTTGAAGCTTCAAGAAAAACCTTCGCAATTAAATTAGAATCTTCATCTTTAATGTCCATTCTTTCGGGATGCCATTGAACACCTAATAAAAATGATTTATCTTTAGATTCTTTCCATTCAATAGCTTCAATTATTCCGTCTTCAGCAATAGCGGTAACTTTTAAGCAATCTGCAACTCTATCTAAAGCTTGATGATGAAAAGAATTAACATTAGCTTGCTGACTTTTATTAATAGTATTAAGAATAGAATTGAGTTCAATATTTATAGTATGAAAACAATTATCTTTTTGATCACCATCTAGTTTATGTTTTATAATTTTATTATGATCTTCTTCAATATCTACAATTAAAGTCCCTCCTAAAGCTACATTTAATATTTGTTGCCCCCTACAGATTGCTAAAATTGGCATTCCTAACTTAATTGCTTCATGAATAAACTTAATTTCTGAATCGTCCCTTTGTTTATCTATGTTTGGGCAACGATTTGTTTCATCAGGTTTTCCATAAAGATCAGGTGAAATATCATTTCCTCCAGTTAATAATAGGCCTGAACAGGTTTTTAATAACTCTTTTGAGTTTCTTTCTGGAAGATTATAAAGGTTATAACAAGTTATTGTGGGGTTTGAATTCTTTAACCAGCTTTCATATTTAGGATAACTACCAATATTATCCCCACGTGAAATAGCGATATTCATTTAAGTAGCATAATTATGATTCAATCAGGATTATGGTTTTCTGTATAGCCAAATTGAACCTGTTCGTGAATGTTCGAGACTATTCCAGGTTTGATAAGATATATAATATGAATAATATCCAATTTTGCATGGCAATCCATTATAGGAACCATCCCAAAAGAATGTTTTTTTAGTTGATTCAAAAACTTTAAATGAAGTATCATTAAAAATTCTAACTAAAAAATGACTCCCATCAATCAGATTCATCGAATCTTTTATATACCATATATCATCTATTCCATCACCATCTGGCGAAAACGAATTAGGTATAGTAATAAGATCATCATTGCTTACTAATGGATCTTTTTTAGCGCAAGAATAGATTATTGCAAACAATGCAGTAATCAATATTAAGGATTTTATTCTTTTCATTTTTACATTAAAATTAAAATCCAAAATTACTAATTATTTTCATATAAAACATTTTTTCAAAATAAATATAAGTTATTTTTTAAAAAATATTATTTTTCCAACATATAATCTAGTTACTATCTTTTTTTTTTATGTTTATTTTAAACTTAAAAAGGAGCTTATTTTGATAAAGTGTGTTAAAATAACTCAAAGTGTTATAATGCATCACTATTGTTTTATTATGTTTAATTATATTGTTATTTAGATGTTTAGTATCTGTATTTAGTTTTATGATGTGTTGTTTTATAGCAATTTTATTAAGTATTTTATTTTAAGAATGATGTATATGTTGCTGATAATGAGTTTTAAATTAGTTTGGCACAATATTTGCACTAAGGTAATTGCTTATTCAAAATAAGTTAATAATTTTATATTTTATCTTTTATCTTCAAGGGGGGAGGTTGCCAGAAATGGCAGCCTCTTTTTTTTTGTACTATTTTTTCAACAGCAACTTATATCTTATTAAATCCTTATTATTTTAATAATAATAAACTAAAAAGCCTCTGCAATTTGTTTTTGCAAAGGCTTTTTGATGTCTTATAACTTTAGGCACTTCCTGCCTGCCGATAGGTAAGGTAAGTACTTAAGTCACTTTAGGCACTTATGCTATTGGAGGTGTTGGCGGTGGAGTTGGAGGAGTAGGTCCATCGGGATACAGCAAATATTGATTCCATTTTACAGGATTATTTGCATATATCTTTTTTGCACATTCACTTATCATCACCATCATTGCCCACAAAGCATTATAATTTTTAGTGCGTTCCTGTGTAGTTGAATTTCTTGCTCCTTTTAATTTATTTTGTTTTCTTACAGCCGTAGTTATATTATCTGCTGCTGTTTTCAAACCTTCTATTTTAAGCAATGTGTAACCTTTGGCTATCAATGAAGCTTTATTATCAACATCACTTGCCATATCGTAAGCCTGAATAAGCAACATTGGTAATTTTACATGCGATGATCTTGCTGCTAAATAATTTGGTTGTCCAAATGTTCTGAGTTTAGCTGCATTTTTAGGGAAAGCGAGCTTTATGTAAGTTTCGCCAGTCTGAAATTCAACTCTTCCAACTTCAGTTAATTCTTCAATTATTGCTGTTTGTTCGGCTTGTTTACCTACACAAAAAGCGTCAGATTCTGTGGCATTACACAGATCTAGTGCGTCTTGCATGTTGGTTTCGAAAGGTACGTCAAAGTCTTTAAAATCAGCGATAAAGTCTAGCTTATCTACAATAAACTGATCCAAAAAGCGCTGTCCTTCTTCTACTACATCTCCTCCAAACATGCTAAAATCCCTTGGGGTTTCGTCTTTCATATTATTTTAATATTTATTGTTTTTATTTCTAAAATTATTAGGTGGTAAAAGTAACTCTAATTGTAATACAAATTACATTTCAATGAAATTAAATATTTTTTCAGCAATTAATTTTTATATGAAAGTTATTTCACTATGTCTTTACACGTTTTCACGGAAGATTTACACCGGTGTAAATCTTGTTTGAAGT
>CAIWDQ010000461.1 GCA_903911455.1 uncultured bacterium | reverse complement strand
ATTATATGATGAGAAAAGACAAAAAAAATGTTTAGATATAATCTCAAAGAACAACAGAAAGCCCCGAATTTGATTGATGGCATGTTGAAGCAGCAACATCCAACAAAGCATTCAATTGATGGCATGTTGCTGCTTCAATATCGATAAAATCATTTGCTTTGTGGCATGTTGCAGTTGCAACATCGATAAAAGCATTTACTTTGTGGCATGTCGTTGCTTCAATATCAATAAAAGCATTTGCTTTGTGGCATGTCGAAGCTTCAACATCGGTAAAAGCATTTGCTTTGTGGCATGTCGCATCTTCAACAGCTCGTCAATTGAATGCTTTGTTCCAAGTTGCAGTTAATTCAATGTGTAAATCAAATTATTGGTTATAGTATCAACACATTACAACAATTAATAGATTTAATTTCTTATTTAACATCATAAAATATCATGCCAAATTAATTATTTTTTATGATATTGATATTAATTATAAGAGGAATAATAATGTTTTGATAAATGTGTATATGATGAATTAAAACAAAAAAATTGGTTGACGTGCATACGTCGCGACAACTTGACATGAATCATTTGTATGACGTGCATACGTCGCGACAATAGTCCATCAACCATTTGGTTTGCTCTCATACGTCGCGACAATAGTCCATCAACCATTTGGTTTGCTCTCATATGTCGCGACAATAGTTCATCAACCATTTGGTTTGCTCTCATACGTCGCGACAATAGTTAATCAATCATTTGGTTTGCTCTCATATGTCGCAACGTTAGTTCATCATACATTTGGTTTGCTCTCATACGTCGCGTAATTACTTAATAAATAAAATATATATCTATATAATCAATACGTTATCTCAAATAAAGAAATTATAAAAACTGTTATCATCAATAAACATTATGCCAAATTGTTTATTTTTATTAAAATTATTTTAAGAAATAAGAGCAAAGAATGAAATTAATGTTGTAAGTTTGCATTAGGTTTTAAAAATGGTTTTGGTATGAAGACTAAATTTGTAATCAGTTTATGTTTGTTAATTATCCAATTATGTGGATATACACAAACAGAGAAGAATTATAAAATATCGGGCACAGTTACCGACAGAAGATATAAAACACAGCTTCAATTTTGTAATGTTCAACTAGTCTCAAATAAAGGATTAGTTATAGAAACAAGAACTGATAAACAAGGATATTATAATTTTGATAGTTTAGTTTTAGATAATACAACAATCATTATAAAAGCAACTAAAAAAGGATATTTTAATAATAATGATAGTAGAGAAATAAAATTCCCGTCTGTTGCAAACGACACTATTATTGACTTGTGTTTAGATAGAATACCTATCATTCGCGACTTTGTATTTGATTTCTATTTTTCATATAATTCTATTATACCTGATAGTAATTTTCAAAAACATTTATCAAATGTAATTGAAATGCTAGACTATAAAAAAGATGTTTCGGTAATGATAATTGCATTCAAAGACTCAGCAGAAACTCTTGATTTAAGAAAAGAAAGAGCAACATTAGTCTATAATGAATTTATTAAAAGAGGTATTAAAAAGAAAAGATTAAAAATAGAAGTCAGTAATAAAACAAATGTATACACAAGAGGAGAATATACTTTAGATGATAAAACGAATGAATACATCTTCCCCGAAATAACTGAAACATATATACAAAATGCCCCAAAAGAAGAGCAAGAAGTTCTACGCCAAAGAAACCGAAGTGTGCTACTAAAGTACTTTAAAACCGAGAAGGAATAAAGTCTAAGAAATAAATACAACTCAAACCATTCATTTAAAATAAAAGAGGCTGCCTTATACAAGACAGCCTCTTTTGTATTCAATTATTAATTGTTAATTATTAATTGTTAATTTTCTTACCCTAGCAATCCGCCGTTTTGATAAATCTTCAACTGTGCATCATAAAACTTATTAAGCATAGCTGACTTATTATTCTTCAGATTGGTGATGCTTCCTGTAATGAAGTTTACACGAATTGTATCGCCATCAGTAAGGTCAATAGATTCCATCAAACCTTCAGGATAAGTTAAAATAGGCATAGCAGCATTGATAGCATTGCGTTCGTAGATAGCACCATAAGACTCTGCTATAATACATTGAACTCCCAGAGACGTGAAGCAATCAACAGCCTGCTGACGCGAACTTCCTGCACCAAAATTCTTAGTAGTAACAATGATGTCGCCATCTTTTGCCTTCTTAGCAAAGTCTTCGTAACCTTTAAGATTATCAAACGCATATTGCCCCATTTCCTTAATATCGGTAATAGTTAAATAACGGTTGTGATAGATCATGTCGGTATCAATGTCATCTTTCTTTATGTACCAAACTCTGCCTTCCACCTCTGTTTTCTTTTCTGCTTTAGCAGCATCAACTTTAGTTTGAGCCGCCGAAGCATTCGTACCTTTCTTAGTGAAGAGGGCAGGAGTCGTGGCAAGATCATCGGCGGTGGTAATGTAACCGGAAATGGCCGAAGCAGCAACAGTAGCAGGGGAAGCTAGATATACAAAACCCTTACCTTGTTTGCCTTCAAAGTTGCGATTGCCAGTGCTAATGGTAACTTCACCAGGTCCATTCTGACCAACTTGTCCGGCAGCACAACCTGCACAACCAGCATTTGAAACCATAGCGCCTGCATCCTTAAAAATCTTTATCAAACCTTCTTCCAAAGCCTGATTCCAGATAACATCAGTTGATGGAACCACCTTTAACACAACACCCGGAGCAACTTTATTTCCTTTTAAAATGCTTGCCGCAATGCGTAAGTCCTCCATACGACCATTGGTGCAACTGCCTATAAACGCAGAATCAATCTTGGTTCCTTTTACATTAGTAATTGCAGTGTCATCATGAGGATGACCCGGATTGGCAACCATAGGTACGAAGGTTGAGATATCAATATCAAAAGTCTTAACATAAGTAGCATCAGCATCTGCAGTAATAGTTGACACATCTATATGTCTGCCTGTCTTAGCTTCCAGTTCTTTTAATATAGCTTCAGTCGGAGTGAACATAAGGATAATTGCACCCATTTCAGTAGCCATTGAAGCTATGGTAATACGTTGGTCAATAGTAAGCTTATCAATAGCTTCGCCACATAACTCAACAGAATATCCCAACAACTTATTAGCTCCAAAGATAGAAAGCAAATTCAAAACTATGTCCTTAGCGTGAACATTTGCCGGCAACGCACCTTTAAAATTCAGCTTAACTGATTCAGGAACTTTAAACCAAACATAACCAATAGCCCAAGCCGCAGCTATGTCCTGGTCGCCCATACCTTGTCCGAAGCAACCGATAGCGCCCATAATATTGGCGTGAGAATCGGTGGAAACAAACGTACTTCCGGGATAAGCCAGACCTTTATCAATAGCTATATGCGTGCCGATACCTGCATCAACATCATATATTGCTATGTCATTTTCGCGTGCAAATACACGACAATATTGTTGGTTAGCAGCATACTTCTGATCTGAACCACCTGGATTGCAATCAAAAGTAAAGACTGTCTTAGAAGGATCGTTAACTTTAAGTCCGTTGTCAACAATGTTTTTAACAACATTAGCACCGCCAAAATCTCTGGCAGCACGTGCATCAATGTGCACATCAATAATATCACCTGCCTTCACAACACTTTGGTTGGAATGAGCAGCTAGAATTTTTTCTATAATTGTCATAAGAATAATATTTGGTGAATTGGTGATTTTGTGATTTGGCGATTTATTATTTGGTGAATTGCTGATTTAGCGATTTGGTGATTTAGGGATTTATTTATGATTTTGTTGTTTTGCTTTAAGTGTTTTCTTAGTAGAAGCAAGAATTGATAGTAATTCATTTGCTTCTTTTTTCAGGAAACTAAGGTCAACATTTTGTGTTAAACCTGACTCTTCAATTATTTCTAACCAAAAAACTGTTTCATCGGCTTCTTCAACACAAATACATATCTTTGAATAAAATTCAGCATCAGACCTTCCTCTTGTTGCTGCCCGATAATTAGCTGCAACCGAAGTCCCTGATTTGCATATTTGGTTTCCTATTACAAAACTAGCAGTGTTCTTAGGAAACGAACTAATTAATTTTACTATTTCTATAGCAAACACCTTAGTCCTTTGCCTTAAAACTTCACTTCTAATATTTGTACTATTACTCATAAATAAATCACTAAATCGCTATATCACTAAATCGCTAAATTATTTCAATCTATCTTTAAATGGTTCAAAAGTCATAAAGTCGGCATGGTGAACAACAAAAGCTTCGGTAGTTCTCTTAACCATATCGCCTTCGCCGGCATGTGTAGCAATAATATGACAAACTTCAGCAGGCACACCACATTGCTCAGCTAATGATACTCCTGAAAATGGGTGACGGAGATATTTTCCATACATACCCTGAACCGACTTACCATCCTTAAGTTCGTATTCTAATAACTTGCCTACATCAGCAAGGATAGCACCGGCTATAAGTACGTCCATGTTAACAGGAAGATCAGACTTGAAGAATGAATTCATCTTTTCGCCTGCATCTTTAGCCACATGCACAACACAACGTTTATGAGCCATAAAACTCACTTTTAAATCAGGACCACAAAGCAATGTAAACGGAATAGTGTTTAGGTCTTGTGGAGTTAAAACGCTTTTCTCTAAAGCTAACTCCCAAGTCTTAGCAGTTTTTTCTCTTAAATCTTCATCCTGAATCCACATAAGTTCAGGCCATAGTTCTAGAACTTCTTTTTTCATATAGTTTAATTTAATTTACCTCACCCTTTAAGACCTCACCCCCAGCCCCTCTCCTAAGAGGAGAGGGGAGAAAAGGCAAGAGGTTATAGAGTGATACTATTATTTATTTAATTTGTTTCTTAAGTAACCCCACCCCACCTCGACTCCGCTCGGTGACCGAATGGATAGAGAGAAGATACAGGTTAAAATCGGGTGCAAATTTAGTATATTTTACATTAATATCGTTGTTTTTAATTATCTTTTTAGCGAAACCCCTGTTATTGCTGGGTTACTTGAAAAAATGGTTGATTTGATGGTGCAAATTGATTAGAAGTTTTTACCAGAAGTGAATATGTTTTTGTTTAGGGGTGTAATTTTTTGTCGGAAGTGAATATGTTTTTAAATTGTGATTAGAAGTTTTTACCGGAAGTGATGAAGTTTTTGCAAAGAGGTATATTTTTTGGTCAGAAGTGATGAAGTTTTTAGGTGGATTGCTATTTGATAATTCCAGAGAGGTATTTTTTATAGAAATATAGGAATTGACAATGTCGGAAGTGGTAATTTTTTTCTCAAAATAGGTATTTTTTTTACCGGAAGAGGTAAATATTTTTTCAAACTAGGTATTTATCTTTTCTATAGTATT
>CAIWDQ010000460.1 GCA_903911455.1 uncultured bacterium | reverse complement strand
TCAGAAATATCCTGAACAAATCCCAAATATCTAATTGGTTTTTCTGTTAAACTATATTCTATTTTACCATTTGCATAAAGGTTATGAATAGAGCCATCTTTAAATATTATTCGATATTCAAAAGGTATTGATTTACCTCTGGGCAAATGATATAAAGTATTATTTGTATAGACTTCTAAATCTTCAGATTGAAGAGTAAATAAAAAAGCATCTAATGTCCCATCAAAAGTATCAGGGTTTATATCATAAACTTCAAAAACTTCTTCTGAACATTTTATAGTATTTGAACCAAAATCCCACTCCCAACATCCTATCGAAGACCTTTGTTTATTATTATTAAAGAGAGTATAGTTTCCGATTGTTTTAATTCTGCTCTGTTCATACATAATTGATTTCTTATTAAAATAATTTATAACCAAAATCAATAATTAAGAATGAGTTATCTGATAAATAAATCCTACTCAATCATTTTTTATTAGTATACAAAAGTATTAGTCTAAATTTATTAATTATGTAAGATAGGTACTAAACATAAGTAAGGGTTTACCTTTAATATATGTAGGTTAATACTTACAAATAAGTATTAAAGTAAGTTTGAAAGGGAAATTACAGGAGAAAAGAGAACTAACTCAAAAAAATATCAAGTTGATTTCTCAGATTGTATACATGAACACTTAACTATTAAATGAGATTATTTTCAATACAATACTTAGCGAGTTCAATATTATTTTTTAAATTTATTTTTTTTAATATCCGACTTCTATAAGTACCGACAGTTTTATTTGAAATAAAAAGCTCATCCCCTATCTCCTGAAGATGCTTTCCATTTGCAAGTTTAATCATTATCTCGAATTCACGACTAGATAGTAATTCGTGTTTATTTTGAAAAAAGTACTTACCAATATGAAGAGCCATGTTCTCGGCTAGAGACTCAGAAACAATCTTACCACCTAACGAAATTTTCTTTATAGCACCTATTAACTCATCAGATGTATTTGATTTTGTTATATAACCTGAAGCACCAAGTTTTAATGAGCGTATTTCATATTGTTCTTGTGAGTGTGAACTAAGTATCAATACTTTTAATGAAGGATATTTAATCTTTAAAGATTCAAGTATTTCTAATCCACTCTTGTCAGGTAATGATATATCTAGTAATAATATATCAAAATTTTCGACACTTAAAATATTAAATAACTCGTTTGCATCTCCAGCTTCTTTAAATAGTTTAATTTCATCAATTTCACTAAGTATCCTTCTAATACCATCTCGGACAATCGCATGATCATCGCAAATTAATATTTTCATTTGTTATATTATTAAATAATGGTAATTCAATATCTATATTTGTGCCTGATCCATTGTTACTATATATATTACATGTCCCCCCTAAGGTAGCTATTCTTTCTCTCATAATTATCAATCCAAAAGATTTCTTAGAATATAAATCATCTTTAGATATTCCAATTCCATTATCTTTTATTTTTAAGTTAATATTATTATTTTTCTTTCCCAAAATAATAACTACTTCGATTGCTTTTGAATGTCGGGCTACATTAGTCAGAGATTCTTGTATAACTCTAAATACTATAAGGGATGTTTCTTTTGTAAACGAAATGTCTTGATCAATTTCAAGTATTACATTAATTTTATATCGTGATTTAAATTCATTAGTATACCATTCAACTGTAGAAACCAAACCTAAATCATTAAGCATTGAAGGTCTTAAAGTTGAAGTAAGATTCTGCACTGATTTAATTGTTCCATCAATTTGACGTATTATACTATTAATCGGTGATTCAATACTATTATTAGCAATAAGATTATTTATCATTTTAATATCCATCTTCAAAGAAGTAAGTGATTGTCCTATATCATCATGAAGTTCACGAGAAATTGCTAGTCTTTCATCCTCGATTGCTTTAACAACATATTGATTTATCTGACGTAGCTGTTCTATCGTATTCTTTTGCTCTTCAGTTTTTTTCCTATCTGTAATGTCCTGAATAACTCCAATATATTTAATTGGTTTATTTGAAGTATCAAATTCTATTCTCCCCATTGCAAATATATTATGTACTGTACAATCTTTATGAATTATACGGTACTCATATGGGGCAGGATTAACACCTTCATGAACTTGATTTAAACATTTAAATAAATATTCAACATCGTCAGTGTGAAATTTATTTTTGAAAAGAGTAGAAGTTCCATCAAATTCTTCTTCATCTACATCCATAATACTCAATAATGTTTTTGAGCACTCAACTTTATCAGTTTGTAATTCCCAACTCCAACTTCCTATTTGTGCCATTTCGTGTGCTTCAAGAAGACTAAGCTGACTTACTTTTAGTTTCTCCTCTAATTGTTTGCGTTCTGTAATATCTCGGATAATTGATTGACAAGTTTTATCTGGCATCATCTTCGTACGTATCTCTACTACTATCTCAGAACCATCTGATTTGATTATACTTCTTTCAATAACAACAATCTCATTCTTCAAAAGACTATCAAATTGCAAAGGCTCCCTTTTAATACTTTCCTTAGTAAAAAAATCACTGATATGCTTTCCAACAATCTCTTCTTTATCTTTATCAAACATTTTACAAATAGACGAATTTACTTCAAGTATAATTCCATCTATATTTCCAATTATTATGCCATCAACAGCAAATTCAATTAAATTAAAATACTTTTGATGACTATTAATTATTGTTTTTCCAATATTAATTCTATCAGTTATATCTCTATAAATTGATTGATACGTTTTATTAGGCAGCATTTTAGTTCGCATCTCAACTGTGATTTCTACACCATTTGGTTTTATTATCTTCCTTTCCCTTACAACCACTTCACCTTTTTTCAAAAGATCATATCTTAGTGGGGCATGATTTAGAACTTCATCTGTAAATAATGATTCACTAATATTCCTACCTATTAACTCTTCTTTGCTTTTCCCAACCATTTCGCAGAAACATGAATTTGCGTCTATTATATAGCCATCATGTATACCCAACAATATACCATCAACTGCAAGTTCAACAATATTACGATAATATTCTTTACTATCTAATAATTCTTTTTCATCAAGTTTTCGTTTGGTTATATCCCGAATAAAAGCAAAAATATTTTTTTTATTATCAGGTTGGTATTGAACACATATTTCAACATCGAAATAAGTTCCATCTTTTCTCCTATGCTTTGTTTCAAAGAAATCTTTACCTTGTTTTACAATCTTTTCAATATGATTTCTAGTATCAATATTCGTTTCAGTAGCTTCTAAATCAGAAATAGTCATCGACAGAAGTTCTTGTTTACTATAGCTACACATTTGAATGTAAGAATCATTAACATCAAGTATATTGCCATGTAAATCCACTTTCCAAAATCCATCTAAAGCTGTTTCCAGAATAATACGGTTTTGTTTTTCATTTTCAATTAATTCTTCTCTAGCATTTTTCTCTTCAGTAATATCTATAGTAAATCCTGCTAAATAAGTTGGATTGCCATTAGTATAGATTGGATATTTAATAGTAGTATAATATTTATTATTAAATTCTTCTTCAACAACTACTTTTTCGCCTTTTTCCAGAATCCTCAAATCATCTTTAACCATACTTTTAGCCATTTCTGAAGGGAAAAGTTCATCCATATTCTTACCTAAAATTTCAGCTAAAGGTCTACCTAACAAACTCTCAAAATTTCGACTAAGTTTAATTGCACGTACATCATTGTCTTTAAAAAATACGTGAATAGGACTGTTTTCTAAAAATATATCAAATAGTTCATTGTAATTTTGTTGAGAAACTTCTTTATGTGTTATTTCATTTAATTCTTCTATTCTAAATAGAATAATTTCTTTATTTATGTCAATAACAGATGTTAAAATGACATCAAATGGTAATTTACCAAATGTAACTAATTTAAGTTTACACTGAGAAGGGCCTTTACTATCATTAATGTTGTTAATATAATTTTTAAAGGTATTAACAGTATCATCCGAAATAAAAATATCTAATAGTACATTTATTAAAGAAAATCTATTATTATTACCTAAAATTTCTTTAGCTTTTGTATTTAAATCAATAATATTACCTTGTTTAGTTACTATTATATAAATAGAATCCGAAGAATGATATATTTCTTCAAAAAGTTTAGTTGAAATTCCATTTTCAACTTTACTTTCATAGCTTATATTATTAGGAAGAATTTCGGGTGGGGATATTTCTATCTTATAAAAGAGTTTAGAAACATCTGACATATTAAATTTAGAGATGTTATCAATAAAACTCTTTTTCAATAATTCATCATCTAGGCTAATAGATGGAAAACCAAATGTAATATTTTCATTAGCCTTTTCCATAATTCATATAACTTATTATAACAGGTTAATAATTTCCAAAAGTAATAAAAAAAATTGAATAATTAACACATATTTTATTTTATTGTTAACCAAAAGTTAATAATACG
>CAIWDQ010000459.1 GCA_903911455.1 uncultured bacterium | reverse complement strand
CTTAACATACTGTAAATGAGTAAATATTTTTGTTTTGAAATTGTTTTTTAGTTCGAGCGAAGCTCAACAACACGCCCCGCCCTATGGCTTTGGAAATTGCCAATCTGAAAACCAATGATATATGATTAGTTAATTATCAATGACTTAAGTGCTAATTGCCAAAATGAATAAGCAAATGTAATTAACTAGTTATCAATCAATCATAATAGACTGTAAGTCAACACCCTGCGGGAGTCCTTCTAAAGCCATACCAATACCGAATAATTCTAAAGCGAATCATTGGCAATTTCCAAAAGGTATGAAGTGTTTTGTACAATTGAATTGGAAATTGCCAATTATTTGGTTTATTATTTGGTTTTTGGCTTTAGAAGATAGTGTGATTATGTTTGTACTCTTTTACAATCATAATCATAGATAAACTCAATATAATAGTGTTACTGATTGTCTTCTTCAGTAACTCTATTGTATTACCTATTTGAATTTAGGCATATGTCATATGCACATAATATATAATAGATGTCTTTAGTAATGGTTATGTTTGCTCTCTTTCGCAATCATAATCATAGATAGATTCAAGATTTGTGAGTGAAGAAAAATAAATACAGTGCATTGTCTTTCTTGCATTGTATTTTTTTTATCACTCTCTAATCTTACCTATTTGAATTTAGGCATGTGTCACATGCACAACTGAGATTATAGATGTCTTTAATAATGGTTATGTTTGTTTCTTTTGCAATCATAAGCATAGATAGATTCAAGGCAAATGTGTTCCTGATTGTCTTCTTCAGGAACTCTTTTGCCTTTCCATATTGTATTTTATAGAGTAGAAGAAAGAGTCCGTTGTTCTTCACAACGGACTCTTTCTTTTTTGTTTCTTTATTTAACTAGAATGAGAAAGAGTTCCGACATTCTTCATGGTGGAACTCTTTCTCATTCTTATATTGTATTTGATAATGATTATGGTTGTTCTCTTTTACAATTATAATCATAAATAGATGTAAGATTTGTGAGGTCACTTTGGAAAAATGGAATGCATTGTCTTTCCTGCATTTCAATCGCTTTTTTGAAGTTTACTCTCTAATCTTTCCTATTTGAATTTAGGCAAGTGTCACTTGCACAATTAAAATAATAGATGTATTAATAATGCTTATGTTTGTTCTTATTGCAATTATAAGCATAGATAAGTTTAAGGCAAATGGGTTCCTGAATTACCTTTTCTTCAGGAACTCTTTTGCCTTTCCTAATTATTCTTAGCCTTCTTTTTCTTGATATGTTTAATCAATGTCCGCATGTTGGGAACGTTATCTTCCAGCAGGAATAAACCTTCTTGAAAGTTTTTTTTTATTTAACCAGTTTTATATTTCAGCATTGATTGGATTTCCTATCTTTGCCATTTTGATTAATTAAAATGCAAAGTAAAGGATTGGCAATTGCCAAAAAAGAACAGGGGAAAGTCAATTAAGAATTTTAAATTTAGAATTAATAATATTCTTTTAGGTGGAGTCTGTTATTAGGTTCTTGAGAAATCTATTAATGGTTGAATTAATCCTTTGTCAGCATCATAAATTGCTTCTAAATATTTTTTTCGTACTTCGCTCTTTTGAGATAAGTCTGTTCTCCCCCAAGTAAAAGTAGGTTTGTTATATAAGTTTGAAATCATTATATCAGCAATCAATCGTGAATGCCTACCATTTCCATTTGGGAAAACATGTATTTTAACAATTCGATGGCTGAATCTAATAGCAATTTCATCAGGTGAAAAAGTATTATTCTCAATCCAATATTTGCAGTCCTCAAACAAATAGTTTAACTCAACAGAAATTTGATATTTATCTACACCAATATTTTTATTGCTTTTTCTTTTTGTTCCAGCCCATGCCCATACTTCACCAAACATTTTTTTATGAACTAAAAGAATAAACTCCTCTGTTAATATTTGATCCTTGTTGAATTTAGTTTTTATTGACCATTCTACTGCTTGTTGAATATTAGCCTGCTCAAATTCATCAAGTTCTTCTCTGACTGAAATTGTCTTGATTAACAAACCATCTTTTTCGTCTTCATCAAGAGGTGTTTGCCCTTCATTATATTCAAGTTTTAGTCCCATAGATTTTTTGGTATTTCATTTTTAATCTCAGTAGCTTTTTCAATTATAGCTTTTTGAATTCGTTTTGGATTATTTTCCTGGTCTTCGAGTTTCATACTTATTGAAGTTCTCATTACAATTTCCCTAGCTAATTCTAAAGCCCTTTTTTCAATCATTTCATTAAGACTATTTTGTTCAGGAATAAATCCGTATACTAATTTTAAATTTAAGGACTTCCCAAATTGTCTTAATACATTTAAAGAAATACTTCCTGATTTTTCTCTTTCTTCAATTTCTTTCACACTTTGAGGTGTAATTTCCATTTTCTTGCCTAATTGTCTTAATGACATTCCTAAAGCTTGTCTAATAGCATAAACCCAACCCGAAGATGGAGTTGTAATATTTTCAAGCTTTTTAAATTGAAGAATCTTTTTATCAATTTGTTCTAATATTATTTTTTGTTTTTTCATAATGCTATAGCCTTAAAATTATTTTGCAAAGATAAGGTTATAACCTGAAATATACAAAAATAATATCAGGGTATTGCCTTAATTATTTTTATTAGATTTATAACGTTTGAAAGATTTGCGATGGGCGGGCTTTGCTGCACAGCTGTTGATGCAGGAAACTGAACTTTCTTTAACCACAAAACTGTCTGCTGAGAATGAAACCCCGCCTATTGCAAATGTGCTGTTAAATACAAACCATTTGGAAGTATTTAAGAAATGAAACTATTCAATATCCTTTATTAAGCGAACCGCCATTCCAGTATTGTTTTCACCGTTAGTTTGATAAACGTTACCTCCTACTGTTACGTCACAAGCAAAGGTATAACCTGTTAATGAATCCTTAGTTGACGTCCACCACAATCCTTGATTTCCTAAACCGCTGAATGCTATAGAACTCCTTATGCCACCTGGGAGGCAATTAAGTTTGCTGCTATTTGTACCATTACCTGATCCATTCCATCCCTGATTACTTTTCATAGCCAATGCAGCTATCAATGGACCGCCCAGGAAATCAACTAGCTTTATCCATTCTGAATTTGTTGGTATATGCCAGCCTTTTGGTGCAAAACCTCGCTTATCATTAATTGCTAAGAGATTGTAAAGCCTTCCATATTTCTTCCCATTTGTTTCATCGTTTTCATAGTAACACCAAGCCCCAGTTTTAAGCTTTTCCCATTCCGCAGCACTTTTGACTTCAGGAATACAGTCTCCGTTTTGATAATGCGTACCATCATAATTTTGAATTGTCCACACTTGTTCACCAATGGTTGCTTTAGGAGGATCAGATTCTTTGCATCCTGTTAAAATAATTAGTGACGCAATTAGAATAGCAGCTAAAATATTTGAATGTAATTTACTCATATATTTATTTATATAAACTATTTAAAAATCCTGAAGCCGTATTTGGCTTGCATATAATCGTTTATTTGTATTACTAATTCATATAAAGATAGCCAAATTTAGCTAGCTTTATATGATAAACGTCTTGGTTATTTTAATACAAACTTACAATTTTAATTCACATAAAATTAAAAAAAATCAATCTTATCAAAAAAAGCCTAACTACCGGAAGGCTTTCAAAACAAATATACTCAAAAATATGCAGAAAAAGTTTCTACACTAATATTGGAATGCTTTCATTTCTGACTTTTTAAGCATGTGTTTATTTATGAATAAATTTAATAATATAATAAACGAATAACTAATTTCACTTTATAAATTTAAAAAATCAATAATAATCCCTCCGAAAAAATGGAGGATATGTTCTTAACTTTTTATTTGCTTTTAAAACATCCTTTTTTTTCGAATTTTCAAACCAACACTCCAACAAAAGTTGTAAGATGCAGATAATATAGTACATAACTTATTTTTGGTGTTGGAATGACTTTTTTGCTAATTTCAAGAAATATCTAGTTGGTTTATTTATACACATTTACATTTTAGTCTCTTGTTGGAATCACGAAATAACCAGTCCAACAATAAAAATTCAAATATTAATTTACAATTCCAACAGATTCCAATAAATTCATTTTCATTCCAACGTATTCCAACATAAAAAAGGTTATTCCAACAGATAAATATATTTTTATTACTCAATTATTATTATACCTTAAGCTATTATCTTTTTTCTCATTTATTGTTGGAATGTTGGAACGTTGGAAGCCGTTTTTGTCTTAAATTTTTCATTTTAATATTTTCTTTGATATTGGGATACTAATCGGTAAAATCAGAAAGGCAGATCAGCCTTAACAATTAATAATTTAGTCTGCACAACTTCTCCTTTTTTTAAAGTTTCTTCCCTCTGATAAAAGCCTGATTCTTCTTTCGGGCTTTCATTAATATCCATATCATATTTTTCAAGGTCAATATTTACATTTTCTTTTAAGATTTCATAATTAAAAGCAACAGCAGAAGTATTAGCAGAAGCCCTCATCGCTACTTTCATTACATAATCTTTTAATGGGTCTTTTTGGTCTTTAAATTCCATCCAATCAAATCGGGTGCTTTTAACATGTCCAATATAAGCAGGATGGTCTTTCAGATATGTATTAAGATTTCCCATTTTCAAAGCTTCTGTTTTCTTCAATTCGCAATAATGAGAATGAATATTATTTAACCGTAAATATAATATCTTACTTTCTTTATTCAAGATTTTTTCATAAGTCTCCTTACTGTTTTGCATGATATTAATCTTGCTCCCGATCTCAATCTTAAAATCTCTTCCTGTTACTAACTTTTCTCTCAACATCAAAATTTCAATTGACTCAAAAAATCCTGACAACCTATTAGTTGAAAGTATCTGTTCTGATTGTTCTATAATCTGATCCTGTGCCAGCTTAAAAAATGTATCATACGAAAAAGGCAATTCCAATTGTGGAGCATGAACTTCTAATATCTTAACCATTGTAGTAAATAGAGAAACAGTATTGGTTATCCTGTTTTCAACAGTTATTCCTTTTTTTCTGAATACTTCTTTAAGATCTTTAAAACATATTCTTTGTTGTTTTGAAAAATGCTCACTTATCTGAGGACGAATTCTGAGTACTTCTATTAAAATGTTAGAAAGTCCGGCTTTTTCTCTTTCCTTAAGATTTTTGAATAAAGAGACTTCTTCATCAGTCCAGTCGCTCTTCTTAGGAACCTGCTTCAGTACGCATCTGTTTCCCAATGAACCATCATCACGTTCAGGTCTTTCCTGTCCTAATAGTATCGGTACACCATTAACCTTAGAGATATCTAAGTCTTTACTGGTGGCATCTTTACGTTTAGTTTTCCCTTCACCATCATATACAGCAGCTTTCAATCCCTGAAATTTGGTATCTGATATTTGATAATCGTTGTATTCTTCAAAAACAATAGCAACATCCCTATATCTTTCTAGAGTAGAAAAGAAAGCAGCATCTGTACCTGACTCTAAATTGAACAATGATGCACCGGGTAACATAAATAATGAACGTATACTTATTGCTATCTGTGACTTACCTGATTCAGTAGGACCTGACAAAAACAATGTAGTAAACAACCTGTCAATAGGATAAATCACACTCCTGAATGCTGCAAGTATAGCCATAATTAATGCCCATTTTCCGTTATCATTAGCTTTGTATACTTCATCCATCAGATATGCCCAGGTCTTAAAATCTGTATCTTTATTCTCTTTATATACAAAAAAACGATCCTGTTCAAATTTATCATCATCTTTACGCTGTCCGTTATAAATTTTACTGTTGGCAGGAGAATAATATTTAGTATCTCCATGATCAACCAATCCAAATTCATCGTTGTATATAATTTTGCCTTCACTGAAGATGGCATTCGTAAAAGCGAAAAAGCCTTCATGCTGCTGTCCAAATGTATTTAACTCATAAGTTAAAGGGAATTTATTAGCTAATGAAGCTAATATCATCTCAAAATGAATAGGTTTTCCCTTACTGAAAACATTACCTCCCTCTCTCCAGAGACACTTCTTGAAAAGATTAAAGTCTACCATACTGTCAGATGTGAGTTCCATGAAAAACTGTTTATTTTGTTCCCCGTTATTAATCTGAACTATCCTTTTATTTTTTAAAGGTTCAGTATGATAGACATGAAAAAGCGGTTCCATATAAAAATTTCCGACAGTCATCAAACCACCCTGATCAGTTCTGAACACATAAGCTACTTTAAAACCTTTTGAATTCTGAGCAGCAAAATAGCCATACCTCCTAAACATATCCAAATCAACATAAGGAGGCAATCGCTCAGGGTCAAACTGTAATATTTCCCCTTCGCTCATTACTCCTTCATTTTGCATTTTTATCTTAGTTTGTCGCTTTGCAACAAAAGGGGCTAAGATTTTAGTGAATGCTGATTCTTTAATATTGAATTTCTTAGCAATAAACTGTGTTGAAATATTTATAAGCGTATTGTCGGCGAAAGAAAGTAAATCGGCAGTCTTTTCTATTTGATTTTTTCTAACAAGATCGTCTCCTTCAGATGAAAGAATAAATGATGCTGATAATATTACATAATAATCCATAAAGGAGGTAAAGCTTTTGTTATCCTCAACATCCTCAGAATAAACCCTAACATTCATCTTGTTTTTGAAAAGTCTTTTTCCTAACTCAATAATTTTACTTTCGGTTTCAAGATCATTAATTTCAATATTATCAATAAGAACTATATTTTGAGTGATTTTATTCAACTGCTGGATATGCAGAGTTTCTATTTTCCCTGAATGACAGATAATATTCTCATCACCATTACAAATCATCTCTATCATCTTATCATAATTCAGAGTGATCAGACATTCGTCTTTTTCAATTATCATCTCTTTTGCAAATGCTAAACCTACCCAATCATTTACCGTACTTAAAGGTTTTAATGGCTGCTTCTTTTTGACGTTAAAGAAATTTTGAACAACTGACTCTTCCAAATGAAACTTATTTATGCAATCTCTTTTAAATAGGTTTCTGGTAATCTCATCAGGTACTAAAGCAATAGTCTGTAATATATCTTTAGCCAAGTTTGCCAAAGCTGCTGTATTATCGGCATCTTCTTTTAATAACTCAAACTTTAAAGTAATGAAGTCTTTCTCATTCTCTGCAAGATATTTTTTTAATTCAACATCTGAATATTTCAAGCCAATGGAATCAGGGTCTTCTCCATCAGGTAACATGATGGCTCTGACATCAATTCCGTTTTCAATCAAGATATCTATATTCTTAAATGTAGCCTTAACACCTGCCTTATCTCCGTCATAAACAATAGTCACATTCTTAGTAAATCGTTTTATGAGTTGGCATTGTTTTACAGATAAAGCTGTCCCACTTCCGGCAACGGTATTCTTAATTCCCATACTATGAAATCTCAATACATCAACATTTCCTTCTACAAGGTAAGTACTATCTTTACCTATTATATCACGTTTAGCCTGAAAGAGTCCGTATAAGATGCTGTCTTTATTGAATAATTCCGTTTCAGGACTGTTTAGGTATTTTGCAGTATCTTTCTTATCAGAAATATCTCTTCCAGTAAATCCAACGACATTACCACTGATATCAAAGAAAGGGAATATAATCCTGTTTCTAAAATAATCATAGAAATTAGGTTCTTTTCTTATGATTAGACCGGCTTTCTCCAGAATCTCTTTAGTATAACCATTCTGTGCTGCTTCTTTCTCCAGAAAATTCCAACCATCTTTTGCAAAACCCAACTCAAACTCCACTTTTATTTCTTCTGAGATATGTCGTTTCTTAAAATAGTTTGAAGCTTCCTCACTATTAGAATTAAAGAAATCTGAAGCCCATTTGTTAATATTTTTCAGCCTACCTTTTTGTCCCAACTCAGCAAGCCCAGCTTTGGAACCTTTCTGATTTAAGATTATATTGTATTTATCGGCTACATATATTGCAGCTTCAGGAAAACTTATCTTTTCATGCTCTTTTACAAAATTAATAGCATTCCCACCTGCTCCACAACCAAAACATTTATATATTTTTTTAGTTGGTGAGACAACAAGACTTGCTGTATTTTCATTGTGAAAAGGGCAGTAACCAATATAGTTTACTCCCTTTTTCTGCAGTTTTACAAAATCATCAATGACTTCAACTATATTTGAAGCTGACAATATAGTGTTTAATACATCTTGTGCTATCATAGTT
>CAIWDQ010000458.1 GCA_903911455.1 uncultured bacterium | reverse complement strand
TATGTTTATTTGGTTAAGGCTATTATTAAAGATACAAATGAACAAATTAAAAGAACAGGAAGTGTAACCCTTATTAGATAAATTAAGAAAATAAAATAAAAATTATTTCCATTCATATCTCAAAAAGAATTTATACTTTTACGCCTTTTATTAAACTAAAATTTATTATTGTGGATATAAGTGTATTTACTGAAAAGAAAGTTATTCCTGATAACGAAAGCTTATGTGAAGCCTTAGGGAAATCTCATAAATTGTGGAATAAAATTAAGGATCATGTTATTTTAAAGTACCCTGAAGCTTTAGAAGACTGGAATTATCCTGGAGTAAAATACGGATGGAGTTTCAGGATGAAAGATAAAAAGAGAGCTATTATTTACCTTTTGCCGAGAGATAACTTCTTTAAAGTGGCATTTGTTTTTGGTCAGAAGGCTAATGATATAATTATGGAGAGTAATATCTGTAAAGAAATAAAAGCAGAATTACAATGTGCAAAAGTCTATGCAGAAGGCAGAGGAATAAGAATTGACATCAAAAATGATGGTTTAATAAACGATATCTATACTTTAATAGATATTAAAATAAGTACTTGAAGTTTGAAGTGTGAAGTGCCTAGAATTTAAAAGGCATTAATTCATCACTTCTTTTTTTGTATTATAACTTTAGGCATTTTAGGCATTCCAAACTTTAGGCACTTCCCCGGAGCCTATTTCTTAAATAAAGTATTTAAAGCTTCAGTACTTTCTTCATCAGATATAACATCCGTATCAAAAGGAGGATTTAACTGTACTGTTAAAAACTTTTCAGCAAAAGGAGTAACACCTTTTATAGAAGTAAAGCTAGCATAGAAACCTTTATTTATCTTCATAAAAAACTCAGTACCTATGATATCACTTATTTCTCTAAAAGATTCTTTTAACTCTAAAGTAATATTATTTATTTTTCTTAGATAAGTTTTACCTGATATATTGTAGACATAAGCAATACTATCAAAGTTGATAATTAGCTGCTTGCTTCCAACTATAACTATTGCTTCCTGTTTATAAACTCTATCGTTTTTATAATACATTTTCTTAGCTGGTAAACCATTGTCTTTATAGTTAATCCATATTCCGTCTTTCAAATCATTTTTATAAGTACCGGATGTTCTTAACTTACCATCTATTTTCAGTATCTGAAAAACACCTTCAAGTTTACCTTTCTTATACATTCCTTTGGCAGTACCAGATGAAAAAGCAGAAGAATAGTTTTGTTCCCAGGGACCATCTTTCAATCCATTCTTCCAGGTAGTTTTTTCAACCAATGTACCATCAGAATTATAAGTATGCCATTCACTTTCAGGATAAGTACCCAAATAAAACTCATCCTTAACCATTTTACCCATCTCATTAAAATAATACCAGATGCTGTCTTTTTTCTGATCAATATAGTTTCCTTCCGACATCTTTACTCCATTCGGACGATAAGTAATAGTATGAGATTTAACACCATTCCACGAATAAAATGAAATAGCTTTAATAGCACCGTCTGCATAATAATATTTAAAAGTATCAGTAGGATGATCATTTACAAACCTGCCTTCATATTTTAAGATACCTTTATCATCTTTCTTTTTCCAGTATCCTTGCTTCATCCCTTTTTTATCAGTCTTGTTCAATGTATCTTTTGATTGTTGAGCAATACCTGTAAAAGTGTAAATACATAAAATGATACTAATTAGAAAAGTCTTCATATATAATATTATTTAAAGTTCTTAGCAAAATCAAATAAAGAAGGATATACATAATCCATCAACTCAGTCTGGTTTTTGTGAGCCATGAAGTCATCAGAAATATAAATTGTTTTCATACCTAATCTTCTTCCAAAGATCATATCAGGTATTGAATCTCCAACCATAATTGCTTTATTAAAATCAATTTCTTTAAAGTCCTGCTTTGCCTTTAAACCCATACCAATCTCAGGCTTACGCATCTTTGAATTAGATTCTTTTAGGTGAGGACAATGATAGATCTTATCAATTCTTCCTCCAAAATCATTAATCTTAAGAATCATGTTGGTATGAATAATATTAAGATCATCTTCTGTCATAATTCCTCTACCAATACCTTGCTGATTAGTCACAATAAATATCCTGCCAAAGAGAGAAGAAAAGATTTTAATTGAATCTAATACTCCGGAAAGAAACTCAAACTCATTCCACTTCTTTATATAATCATCAACCAAACGAGTATTGATAACACCATCTCTGTCAAGAAATAGTGTCCAGGTATTGTCAACTTTATTAATAAGTGCTTCCATTAATTATCTTGGAAAAAGACTTGCCTCAACCAGTTCGCAGATAATATGGCCAATAAGAATATGAACCTCCTGAATACGGGGAGTATCTTTAGAAGGGACATCTAATGTATATTTACAAATATCTTTCATCTTACCACCATTGTTACCGGTAAATCCAACAGTAATCATGCCTAAATCATTAGCAGTATTAATAGCTCTGATGATATTTTCAGAGTTACCTGAAGTTGATATCCCAATTAAAACATCACCTTTGGCACCTTTAGCCTTAACTAAACGGGAATAAACTTCGTTGTACGAATAATCATTAGCAACAGCAGTAAGGTATGATGTATTTACATGCAATGCTTCAGAATATAAAGGATCTCTGTCGTAATAAAACCTACCGGAAAACTCGGCAGCCAGATGTTGAGCATCAGCTGCACTACCACCATTACCACAAAATAAAACCTTACCTTTATTATTAAAAGTATTAACAATTACGTCAGTTACTTCGTTAATAGTTTTTAAAATATTTTGATCAGTTAATATCTGTTGTTTTAAAGCAATTGATTGATTAATCGCTTCAATAACTCTCTCTTGTCTCATGTTTAATTAATTTGTTCCTATACGTTTTTCAATCAAATAAGTATTTCTGGTTGGTGATGATCGACCAATAAGCTCCGCCAGAAAACCTGTAAGAAATAACATCGTTCCTATAATCATTGCAGCAATCGCAATATAGAAATAAGGACTTGTAGTAATCAAAGGTGCCCTTACTCCTTTGTATACTGCATAAAGTTTCTCAAAACCTAACCAAGCTGTTGATATTAGTCCGATAAAGAATACTATAGTTCCTAAAGTGCCGAAGAAATGCATTGGACGCTTTCCAAATTTAGAGACAAAAGAAATAGATAATAAATCAAGATAACCGTTTATAAATCTTTCTAATCCAAACTTAGTAAATCCATATTTACGTTCGCGATGCACAACTGACTTCTCCCCTATCTTATCAAAACCTGCCCATTTAGCAATCACAGGAATATAACGATGCATTTCGCCATACACCTCTATACTTTTTACTAATGTCTTGCGATAAGCTTTTAAACCACAATTAAAATCATGTAATTTAATACCCGACATTTTTCTGGTAGTATAATTAAAAAACTTAGAAGGAATGGTTTTCATTATAGGGTCATGACGTTTCTTTTTCCAACCTGAAACAAGATCAAAACCATCATCTTTAATCATTCTGAATAGTTCCGGTATTTCGTCAGGACTATCTTGCATATCAGCATCCATTGTTATAATAACATCGCCTTGTGCTGCTTCAAAACCAACATTTAATGCTGCTGACTTGCCATAATTTCTACGAAATTTAATTCCTTTAATTGAAGAATTAGAAGATGATAGTTTTTCAATAACTTCCCACGACTTATCCTTACTCCCATCATCAATCATAATAACTTCATAAGTGAAATTATTAATTGTCATTACACTTTCAATCCATGATGTTAATTCACCAATAGATTCGTCTTCATTATACAATGGTACTATTACCGAAATATCCATTTAATTATGATATTATTAATTATTAGTTTCTTCTATTTTTTCTTTCTTAAAGAATATACCCATCAATAAAGGCATAAACAATCCTACTAAAGCAATTTCAACAAATGCTCTTACACCCATCCAGATAGGAGTTGAATATCTTATTAAAATATTAATCTGATTCTGCAACTCAGCTCCTGTAATATAATGTTTATACTTTTCTTCATTAACCTTTATAAAAAATGCTATAAGGTCTTTATCAATATACTTAGTATAAATAATCATAAACAATGCAAAGAAAAATGCAGTTATCAGACCGATTATCAGACCTGAGATATAACATTGTTTAAAACTAATTAAACCTTCTTCAAAAGTATGTTTGTATTTTCTAACACCAAAATACATTACTATCAATAATATAAAATGATTCCAAACGATTACAGGACTTGAACCTGCACCTGAAATCCAGAAAAATAACATTGTCAATAGCATCATTAATATAGATGCTACCAAACCATTTCGGATTGATATTGTAGTTATTGTAATATTGTTATTTTCTGATATCATTAATTATTGAAATTTGTATTATAACAATTGAGGTTCTTCTTTTTTAATAAAAGCAGCAGCTATTAATCCAGAAATTGCTGAGAATACAACTGACATAAAGAAAGTACCAATTGCCATATATAAAGGAGTTATATACTTAATTTGCATATTTATGATATCCTCAGATATATTTGGGTTCTTTCTTAACATCTCCATTCTAACCTTTTCATGAATTAATGGAATTAATTCAGAGCCAATAAACTTAAAGAAAATAAATGTCCAGATTGCTCCAATTATTGAAGCATAAAGTCCGATAAGAAATCCTGAAGTAAACGACTTTCCATAAGTTAAAAACCTATCATTATGCTTATCTCTATAAGCAATTGTCCCCATAACTATCCCTACAATCAGGATAATGTAACCTGGGTAACTAACAAATTCATTCATTGATAAACCTGCAACATAAGTTATTAAGTAATACACAATAACTGCTATGCTAGTAAGCAAACCATAATACATTGAGTTAGTATTCATACTCTTTTTAGGTACCATTTCTTCGTTTTGTATGTTCTCCATAATGTTTAAAAATTTAGTTCAATTTATTATTAATAATCAGGTGCAAAATTAACAAATTTATTGTTGAAATATAACCAACGAAAATTTATTTATTAAATTACTTCCAAATTACGAATTATTTTGTAATTTTGCAGCGGGTAAGTCTTATACGACCAGCTCCTGCTGAACTCCCCCAGATCCGGAAGGAAGCAAGGGTAAGTGGTTGAGCGGTGCGATGTAAGTAGCTTACCCATTTTTTATTTATATCTATTCATTTCCATACACTTCCTTAGTTTTCTTTTTTATAAATTTCATTTTGTTTTACAAAAATGAATAATGATTTCAGAATATTTAATGGCTTTTCCATATCACAAATAATTTCTTTCCTTGTGTAGAGTTCTATATTAAATATGTTTGAAGTTTTTTTCTGAAGCTTCTCTAATTGATTAAGGCATACATAACATCTGCTTAAACCCAAGTTTATTTTATTTATAAATAACATTCTATTTTCAATAGGGTAATTCATTGATAGCAGCAATTTATTAGTTAGAATATGCTGTTTAATGAAGATTATTTTTAATTCTTTTATATCTTCAGTGCGTGTCACCAATGTATATATCTTACTATTATGATCTTTATAAACATCAAAGATATCATTACCTAATTGCATTAATGCTCCAAGATTAAAAAGAGCATGATATTCAGATTCGTCTAAATTAAGACCAAATACACTCCTGAAAAACAACACGGAGTAGCCTCCTTTTCTATTGGTTATGTCTAAAATCTCCTGGTTGGTGATAGTAGGTTGTTCTTGTTTTAAAGTATCAAGTTGTACTTTATAAATATTAGATATAAATTCCTTTGTCAGGGCTTGATTTGGCAATTTATTAAGAAATAACTTATATAGTTCTAATGAAAGTTTCTGGTTATCATTAATAGGATTAATGTTTTCTGGAGTATCAAGCATCTGTTTAATATGTTCAGCGTTCGTTCTGTTTTTATCAAAGAAGTCATCAAATAAACCTGTTATAGCTCCTGACAATGTACTGCATTCTCTTTCGTTTTGATCCATAATTGAACCACGGAGTGTACAAAATGATTCGCCAAGAATGGCTGGAACACCTAGTCCGTAATACTTTTTTATCTTACTAATATCTTCTTCATCAACGCTTCCATCATTATTTAAATTGACTTTATTTAAATGTTCGGGGAGGTACGCTTCCAGATATAATTTCTGTTTCTTCACATCCTTTTTTAAAGAAAAATAGATGCGAGGAAGAATAATTATTCTTTTTAATACATTAAAAGCTCCCATTTCTCAATTAATTTTACCATGAAATTACTTCAGGGTTCTCATTTATATAAATCAAACTCTTACTTATATTCTGATAACTCATGCCTCGTAAGGCATCTTCATAAACTTCTAATTGCTTTTTGTGTTTTTCTTCAGGCTTACCTGTTTTATAATCAACAATTATGAGCTCACTTTCTTTAAATATTAAACGATCAGGGCGAAGGACACTACCATCTGCAATCAGTATCTCCGATTCATTTTTAGTAATAAGAGTATCTTCAAATAATAGAATAATTTCTTCTTTATCTAAAAGTTTTTTAAGCAAATAATTGATCTCTTTCATTTCAGAATCAGTAATTACTCCTTGTTTTAGAAGTGTTTCTGTAGTTGATTGAATAGTTGATGCACTATTTATCCGAGATAAAATATCATGTATAATAGTTCCATAACGCCTGTTTTTATCAGGGTCAATAGAATCCCAATTTTCTGGAGCTAAATGACTTACCATTATTCGTTTCTGCCAATCTGTTGACAAAAACTCCTTTAATTGCGTAACTTCCTGTGTCTTTTTTTCTTTTGTTATGAATTTGGAAGGTATCCCAAAATCATAACAATCAATAGTATCATCCCACAAACCTTTTTCATTAAGAAATTTAGTAAAAAGGAAAGGCAAAGAACTATTTTCAGAAGTAGTTTTGGGAGGATAGGTAGTAATGATGTAAAGCCTTTCGGAAGGCCTTGTCAATGCGACATATAAGGTATTCATCAAATCAAGTAACGACTTATTTTTTTCGTCATCATACACTATCTTGAAGCTAGTTTCATCAAGAGATTTATTAATATTTAAGAGAGCAGTTTTGAGATTTGGAAGCTCTGAATCATGAGGTTCAATCCAGGTGTAATTTTTTGTATTACGCTGTTTATCTTCTGCAAACGGGAATATAACTGCAGGGAATTCCAAGCCTTTAGATTTATGAATCGTCATAATTGTAACGGCATCCAAACCCTCAGGTGTCTTTAGCGAAAGCTTATTCTTTTGCTCTTCCCACCAATCCAGAAAATCAATTAGATTAGCTGTCTTTTTTATACTATAACTCAGCACAGCATCTAAAAAGAATTGAACATATTGATTAGGTGAAGCATTTAATTTAAAAGTCCTTACAAGGTTTTCGCAGAGTTCAAAAAGAGGAAGTAAGCTTAGCTTATTTGTATCAAAATCTAAGCTATTTTTCTTAAGATAGTTTTCAAAAATCTTATTATTATTAAGAGATTTTAATGGGATAACTTCCGAAATAATTTGTTTCAAATCATTATTACTACTTAATAAATCATTATTTAATAAGTAGTCTAAAACCAACACCTTTGAGATGTTATCAGTAGGATTGACGATGGTTTTTAACAAAGCAATGAGGAAACGAACAACAGAATTTGAGCTTAAAAGCAGAGATTCGGAGGAAATTACCTCAATGTTTTGGGATGTAAGAAAACATGCTACCGCATTGGCCTGTATATTGCTACGGCATAAAATAGTGATGTCCTTTTTGCGAAAACCATCGTTTAATAAATCAACGTAAATCGTTTTAATTTTATTGAAAACATCAGCTTCGTAATTATCGTTTTTTTCTTTAACAACATAAGAGATATTAACATATCCACCAGTGTTTTCGGGATTAAAGTTTTGCTCTAATTCATCATAAATAACTTTTAATGAATCGGGCAGAAGGTTGGAAATACTTCTGAAGAAGTTGTTATTGAAATCAATGATCTCGGCTTTGGAACGGAAATTGTTTTTTAAATATTGGGGATCGTAGTTTTGATTAAGGCTGCGTTCTCTATCGTCAACAACTTTTGAATCAGGCTTTTTGTGTATGTTGGGTAATTTAGAGAACTGCTCCACCTCACCACCTCTGAATCTGTAAATAGCTTGCTTGCCGTCGCCGACAACCATGTTGAAGTTGCCTTCGGATAAAGAGTTCTCAACTAAAGGTAACAAGTTCTGCCATTGCAAGATAGAGGTGTCCTGGAATTCATCCAGAAGGAAGTGTTTATACCTCTCTCCTATCCTTTCGTAAATAAATGGGATGGGTTCGTTAAAAACAATTTCTGCTATTCTTTTATTGAATTCGGAAATATGTAGCACGTTGTCACTATCGCGCATCTCGTTGATAATCTTTTCAATCTCGTTGAGGACTGCCAATGAGAAGAGGTTTTTTAAAATCAAAACTCTGATGGAATAATCTGAATATTCCTCGGCAAGTATATCCTGAATCTTGTTAAAATGATCAATTATGAAGGGCTTAACAGCACCAATGGCTGCTTGTTCATCAAAAGTGGCTTTTCCTCCATACCATTTGTCTTCATTTATAGTCTTATTAACGTAAGTATTAGGAGTTAACTTATCAAATCTGTTTTCGGTGATGTATGAAAAATACTTTACAATTCCTGATTTACCATAGTAGAAAGATTCAATAGAGATATGCTGATTCTTAACCTGATCAACTACTTCCTGAGCTATATTTTTAAGCTTCTTTTCAAAAGATTGAACTAATATTGTAATCTTTTTAAGGATGTCTTTAAAATCACTAAGAGACAAATCTTTCAGTTTATCAATGTGCATCTGGCTGTCTTCCTCCAGCAATATTGAGGCAAACTTCTTTATATCAATATCTATCCTCCAGCTTTTATCGTCGTCGGCCTTTGATTTGGCATAGTTTAATAGTACTTCGGTGAGGAGCTTATCGTCGCCCATTTTATCAATTAAAAGATCTACTGCTTGAGAAATTAGGGCATTACCATCCATCTCAACATTAAAATTGAGAGGTAATCGTAAGTCATGAGCAAAAGTTTTAACGATGCGGTGGACGAAACTATCAATGGTACCGATGGCGAAACCTGTATAGTTGTGGAGAATAAGTTCAAGAACGATGGTTGCACGCTTGGCTATCTTGCTTTCGTCAAGGTTGGTAGCCTTTAATAAGTCAGGAAGCAAAAATTTAATAGTGTCGTTGTCTTCGGGTTCTAATGGGTTGTGGCGCGATAATATTTTAAGAGTTTTTAGTACACGATCTTTCATCTCGGCAGCTGCTTTGTTGGTGAAAGTAATGGCTAGTACGGCTGAGTATTTTTTAGGATCGTTTAATACAATAGTAAGATACTCTTTTACTAATGTGAATGTTTTGCCCGAACCTGCGGATGATTTGTATACAGTAAAACTCATTTTGTAATCTCTAAATTGATGTTAATTTTAATCTACAAATTTAGTTAAATAATCTCATCCTAAAGATTATTTTTATTAACAATGTTATTTTTTATTTATTTCACGAAAGTGGGAAACAAAAAATAATAAGAATTATACTTAAAGACGAAAGAATTATGCGTGCGGATGGAAGAAATACAGTTGCAGTCGCTATAACTATAAGTGCAGATGGAAAAATTATCCGTGCAGATGGAAAAACTATCCGTGCACTCACTAAAACTATCCGTGCAGATGGAAAAATTACCCGTGCAGACGGGAAAACTACCCGTGCAGATGCAAAAATTGCCCGTGCACTCGCAGTTTTATCCGTGCACTCGCAGTTTTATTCGTTTCAGTTAAATTACATAAAAAAATAGGTGCTATTTTTATTAACACCTATTTTTAAATTAATCTATTAGAAATTTCTAAAATGAAGATTGTTGATTTTTATATAAACAGGGTTTGCTGTTTCTAAAACTGATAAACAATAAGATTTAACAACTTTGGCGGTGTCAACTAATCCTAAATCTTCTTTATACAGTACCACGTCGCGGCCTGCCATAGCGTTGATATAAGTTGGAGTAGCATCAATTACTGCTTTGTTGGCTGTTTGCATACCGGTAATTTTAATTAGGATACTAGCTGTTTGTAAGTCAACTTCGTTAAGGATGTACAATGGTTCGTTTTGTAATAAGGTTAACATTTTAAGCATGTTGTCTAAAACAAAATCAAAATTCTGTTGAGAAACTGAAATGTTCTTAGCTAATGTTGCAGCTGCATCTAAAGGAACATCTGTTGTAGGAACAGGAGCAACGATTAAGTCACCATGACGACCACCCTGGATTTTGCGGTTAATCGTTTTAGCATCAGCGATAGTCTGCTTTGAAGCGCCACAAGCAATTAAAGCATTAACTAAACGTGTGGCTAATTTTTTAATGTTTTTAAATTCAACTTCGCGGTTGTTGGTGGCGATGTCGAAAGCGGAGGAAGCGTCCTTAACTAACTGGAGCTTACCGTTGGCAAGTACCAGCATTACATTAAGTGCAGGGATAAAAATCCGGGCATTTACGGGATCGTAAATAGCCCCAATGCCTATCAGATAAGCAATTAATTTCTGGAAATTGGCAACGTTGATCGCGTGACCAGTGTGATAAACTTTACTCATATTTTAATTATTTAAAAATTTGGAAAAATTGTATAAATTGAGGCTAAAGATGATTAGTGTCAACGGGGTGTTATACTCTGTATTATTTTATTAGTTACATTTATTTTCGTAAATAGTGAATTAATATTCAGGGGGTTTTGGGGAGTGGTGATAATAGGAGTGTTATCTAAAAATAAAAGTTGAATTATTATTGGAGATAGGTGTTTAAAGACAAATTATATTACTTTAATGAGGTGTATTTTGATATTTTTTGGGTTTTATTTTTACATTTTCTGTGGACAATTGGGACTATTAGGACTATAATATTTTTATTTCTACAAATAAGTTGCCTCTATGAGGCTGGAATCAATTAAAAATTAAACCTGTTTGTCAAGCGGGAGGGGATTAATAATTTAAAATAATATTGACATTTATCGATTCGTTTAAAAATAAGAATAGATAGTAAAGTTGCATTCTATAAAGCACAAATGAATAGAGGTTGTATTTAAAAAACAGTATGTAAACGAATTCTGAATCTTTAAAAAGATATTTAAAAATCAGAGTCGTGGTATCACTTATTTATTTATTGATGTCAATCTATAGAACTTTCCTCAGTTGATTTAGAGCAGCTATAGAAGCACGTTCAATATTACGGCTGCGCTCATTACCTAACAGAAACTTCTTAGTACTAACCTCAGTACCATTTGCAATAGCCACCCAAGTAGTACCAACAGGTTTCTCATCACTACCGCCATCAGGACCGGCAATACCTGAAATCGCAATTGCATAATCAGTTTTAAGAAGAGCAATTACTCCTTTAGCCATTTCAATTACGCATTGCTCACTTACTGCACCATAATTATTAAGAGTCTCTTCACTCACTTTTAAGATATCTTTCTTTACCTCGTTTGAATAAGAAATAACACTTCCCTTATAATACTCTGAACTTCCGGGCACACTCGTAATAAGATGTGCAATATAACCTCCGGTACAACTTTCGGCAGTAGCAAGCGTTTTATTTTTATCTTTTAAAAGCTTCCCTATAACTGATTGAAGAGTATCATCATTAAACCCAAATATCAAATCAGGGATAAGCTTATTTAATTTATGAACATGAGTTTCTATTTCTTCTTCTAAAATCGTTTTATCAAAACCATAGGCAGACAATCTTAAGCGTACAACTCCCGGGTGAGGCAAATATGCAAGCTTTATATGCTGAGGTAATGCTGCTTCCCAATCTTTAATAAGATCAGCAAGAAAAGATTCGCCAGTTCCGGTAGTAAGTATCGTTTTATGAACAATTTTAGATGTATTATTTTTAGTAAGTTCAGGGATAATATATTCAGTCATCATAGGTTTCATCTCAAAAGGAACACCAGGCATCGAAATCAACACCTTCTCTCCCCTATCAAACCACATTCCGGGTGCAGTACCATTATTATTAATGATCACTTTGCAATTATCAGGTACTTCTGCCTGCTTTCTATTTAGTTCGGTAATTGGGAATCCTCTGGATCCAAATAATCTTACAATATTATCATAGCTTTTCTGATTAAAGATAAGATTACTATTAAAATAATCACAAAGAGTATATTTAGTAATATCGTCATTGGTTGGACCTAAGCCACCAGTCATTAATACTATATCGGCCTTTTTAAATGCATCATCTATAGAATTAATTATGCTTCGCTTTTCGTCACTTATAGTAGTTATCTTAATTACATTAAAGCCCGATAGATTTAATTCTGTAGCCATCCATGAGGCATTTGTATTTATCACCTGACCAATCAAAAGTTCGTCGCCTATGCTAATAATTTCAACATTCATAAGTATATTTATTAAGTTCTTTTTATGAAAAAGAAAATCCCTAAAAAGAAAAAAAGTATTTCCTATTTAGGGATTCTCTTATTATAAAATGATTGTTATTCTTTAAAATCCTTTCGATTCAATTATTCCTATTTCCTTTGGAGCTATTGACATCACAGGTATCTCTGAAGTCCTGATCATTTCCTGAGCTTCCGAATCAATAAACTTTTCGATCCAGCCAACTTCCTGCTGAGTCATGATCATAATTAAATCAATGTCGCCTTGTTCGTCAGCATATTTTAGAATGATAGGAACAACAGATTTTTCTTTTTTATCTGTTTCAATAAGTTCAGTTTCGCAGTTGATGCCTCTATCTAAAATAAAATTCTCAACTTGATTTAACTGAGATTTTAACTTTATAATATTTGCTTTATTATATTTATGTGATAAAGCAGATACAACTTTAATAGTTGATCCGAAATACTTTGCCATTTCAATTGCACGGTTAACTTTCTGACGTGTTTCAATTGAAAGATCCAAAGGTAACAAAATACTTCTGCATCCAGCATGATGTTCCAGTCCGTTAATGGTAACTACCGGACATTTAGCCCAACGGACTACTCTATGGGTAGTTGCACCAATAGTTTTTTCGTATTCAGGCTCGCTGTTAGTACCCATTAAAATCATGTGAGCGTTTAACATTTCTGCGACCTCAACAATTTTGGATGAAACTCTACCTTTGGCAAGCATTGTTTTAATTCTTACTCCACATATTTTGCCAAATTGTTCTGAAACTTCATTAAGTTTTTCTTGAATCTTTTCAAAGATCTTAGTTTCTTCAACGTTATCTGAGAAGATTTTAGAGAAGACACCATTCTCTTCATGAACATATAACAACATGATGTCATGTTTTATAAGTTTAGCGATATGTGTTGCCTGTTCTAAAGCTATTAGGGATTTCTGACTGAAATCTATTGGTACTAAAATTACTTTTTGCTCGTTCATTATTATGAATTTTTTATTCTTAGTTTATGAATTAATGTTACTTTTGTAACAAGTTAACAAAAGTAATAAAAAAAAGTTGATTAGAGTGCAAAAATAAAAGTATTTGAATTAATTAATCTTTATTTTTTATCAAACATATTGTAATTATTAATAATTAAACCAATGGCAAAAATAAAAGAATCTGAGTTAGTTTTAGCAGAAAATAACACAGTTTATCATATTAGAGCACGTCAGGAGAATATTGCTGAAAACATTATACTTGTAGGTGACCCGAGCAGAGTTCCTGAGATATCTTTTTATTTTGACACGATTGATTTTAAGATGATGAATCGCGAGATTTGTACACATACCGGCACTTATAATAATAAAAGAGTAAGTGTTATCTCTACTGGTATGGGGCCTGATAATATTGACATTGTGATGAATGAAATTGATGCCATCTTTAATATTGATTTAGACAAAAGAGAAATCAAAGATGAACATACTTCACTAAATATTATCCGTTTGGGAACTTCGGGTGCATTGCAGGCAGATCTCGATGTTGATACTTTTATAATGTCGGAATATGGTTTAGGGCTTGATGGGATGATACATTTTTATAAAGATGAAAAAGGTATTTTTGAAAAAGAAATGACCGAGGCTTTCATCAAACATACTTCATGGGCTAGTAATCTACCTACTCCTTATATAGTTAAAGCTTCTGATAAGTTAGTACAGAAAATTGGCTTTGATCTTCCTAAAGGTATCACTGCTACTGCTCCCGGTTTTTATGGCCCTCAGGGGAGAGAGTTGCGCTTAAAACTTGCTTATCCAAATATTAATAGTAATATTGAAACATTTAGATATAACGATAAACGTATTACTAATCTTGAAATGGAAACTTCGGCGTTGTATGGTTTAGGGACTATGTTAGGGCACGAGACACTTACTGTTTGTGTGTTGGTTGCCAATAGAGTTACCAAGAAATTTAGTGTTGATTATAAACCTGCAATTAAGAAATTAACTGAAATCGTTTTGAACAGGATTACTTCTTAAATGTTTTTATCTTATTAAAACTAATTTAACCTAATTTGTTATTAACTATTTATGACAGGACTTGAAAACAACAGTGAAATAAGAGCTTTGGTGAGCTTACTAGACGAACCTGATGAAAGGATTTATTTAGATATCAGAAACAAATTACTTGATTATGGTACTGATGTATTACCTATCCTCGAATCAACTTGGGAAAACACTTTTAATGAGGACGTACAGGAGCGGATCGAATCTCTTATGCATAGTATTCAGTATGTAAAAGTGTATGATGAATTAAAAGTATGGATAAATAATGAGGAACATAATCTTCTGGATGCATACATCATAGTATCACGTTTTCAATATCCTGATTTAGATGAAATGGATATTATTGAGCAGATTAACAAACTTAAACGTGATGTATGGCTCGAATTAAACGAAAGTCTTACTGCCTTTGAACAAATAAAGGTTCTTAATCGCATCTTCTTTGATCTATATCAGTTTACTGTAAATATAAAAGATATTCATTTACCTCAGAATTCTTTTGTAAATACTTTTCTGGAAACTAAAAAAGGGAATGCACTTTCGTTGGGCATACTATATATTATTATAGCACAAAGTCAAAAGATACCAGTTTATGGAGTTAATCTGCCACAGAACTTTGTGTTGGCTTATACTAAAGATTTTGGTAAGACTGATGAAGAGGATGTTTTGTTTTATATTAATCCGGTTACTAAAGGGGTTGTTTTTTCGAAGAATGAAATCAATAACTTTTTGAAACAAATAAATACTGAGCCTGAGAAAGCATTCTACACTCCATGTGACAATCTAAGTATTATAAGGCGACTGGTTAATAATCTAATGTATTCATATAGTCAGTTAGAAAATGATGATAAAGTGGAAGAGTTAAAAGAACTTCTTTCTTTATTTGAAGATTTATAGGATTTATACTTGCAATAAAATTGAAAGCCCTGCATATTCGTTGAGTATGCAGGGCTTTTGTTATGTTAATTGAGACTTAAAAGAGATATAGTTCTACGCTTAAACTTCAATTAACGTGTTTTCATTTTAAAATAAAGTCAATTTCGTTACAAAATGCTCTGTGTAATATTATAATAAGTCTTAGTATATTTCGTTATGCTCTGAACAGTAAGACTGTAAGTCCGAGTGTTGGAATGAATGCACTGAATAGTAAGACTATAAGTCCGAGTATCGGGAAGGATGCTCTGAATAGTAAAACTGTATGTCTGAGTATCGGGAACGATGCTCAAAGTGTCCGGAACGCCTCTTTCAGTTGCGGAAAGGGTTTTGATGACACGATTACAGAATAAGTGATATAAAATATCAACATGCGACGACACTAAATTACAACACTTACATGAATTACGAGTAGTGATGACATAAAATAAGCATAAGTGTATATAAATTTCGAATAGCGATGACATAAAATCACTGCTCTGACATGTGGAACGACATCTCTAACATTCGGAATTACATCTCTGCATAAAGTTAAGCATTATTAGCATTATTTTGATTTTGCGATTTAGTGATTTGGCGATTTGGTGATTAAATAATTGTCCTTCTATTTAAAAGATTCAAAGTTTTATTCTTGGATTACCTATTTTATCTTTTCCACAGATTTGCACTGATTAATATCCTGATAAGTAGACCTATCTAACTACAAACAAATTTAAGTATTTAAGAATAGTCTTGTCTTTATAAATAGCCCCGGATTTATCCGGAGGGTAAATTGGTTGATTGTTTTTGGGTGCTTTAGCACAACTTTAATCCTGTAAGTATGAAATGATTTTAGAATATAATATTGAAAAACCTCAACCCCTAAAAAGTTACCGTGTACCCACATCTTTTTATCAAATAGAGAATCAAGAGCAGTTATAATGTTTTAATTTTCTTTTACTTAATTTACTTTTGCTTGAACAAAAGTAACAAAATTCAAGACTGCACCTCATTTACTTCAAAACTACACTATTTAAAATCCCAAACAATCCAATAATTCCGAAATAAATATTTATACTCTTATTATACATCTTTTTGTCGGAATCTACCGATTGCCACTCACATGCGCCCACACATTTTAAATAGCTTGTTTTGTAACATAAATGAGCTAATGTCTATCCGAAAAACAACGAAATATAATTGTATTTTTATAATATTTGTGGGTACACAGGAGCTTCAATATGGGATTTTTTAAGAAATTCTACGCTTTGTTACTATGTAAAATTAAGGGTTTGGGGAGTAACATGATGACAAAATGTGTGAATGATGTAAGAAATAACTTTAATTATGTAACACTTTCTCTTTAAGACAGAAGTAATTTTGCATTATGAAATCAATTCATACTGTGCCGCCAGATGCGAAAAAATTTATTTATACAAAAAATGAAAAAACCTGTATTAGAACATTACAATGTGTATGACGAATTAAACACATTTTATTTATCCAATGTATTATTATTTGTGCTTTATCCTATGCTGATATCCATTTTTGGCAAAGTAGAGGTAAATAGGCTGGCTCTATTGGTATTGTTTGGCAAACAAAGTAAGAAGAGCAAGGGAATAGCTTCTGACAAAAAAGCCGCAAAACTAGATTTAATTGCTGAATTAGCAATTAATTTAGGACCCGCTGCTGCCTATTTTTTTAGTATTGGTAACATGACATTGTATGACCTGTTTAATTTTTCGGCAGCAGATTTAAAGAATAAAAAACCTGCCGATTTAATTCAATTATCAAAAACAGCTATCGTTGTCTTAAATGACAATGTACTTCTATTGCACGATGCAGGTATTACTGCTGCTTCTATTTTATTAATACAATCAGCTTTAGAATTGTATGCACTTAGCATAAACGATCCTGATCAGTTTATTAAATTAAAATCGAATGTAACTGAACAAATAACAGTTTTAGATAGAGCAACATTTGTTATAGTTAGAAAAGAACTGAAAAAAGGGATGGGGATATTTACTAAAAGTAATCCTACTTTATTGAGCGACTTTAATAAAATAATAAAAATAACTCATTCTTCGACTCGTAAACGTGCTTCCAAAAACCCAAAAGTATCTTATAGATTAACTATATTAGATGCTGTAACGTTATTACCGTTAGCTGGTGTATCAGTGAAATTTGTAAATGCAAGAGGTATTTATGTAACAGATATTAATGGTACATTTACTGCACAGTTGACTGTCGGGGGGCAATTAGGAACTGCAAAAATAGTTAATTATGATACTGTTAACTTTGGTTTTACTTTAACCGAAACAGGTATGGAAGCAACTATCAATTTAACGAGAAGTGTTTAAGAAATTAAGAATTAAAAATTAAAAATTAATAATTCAATAATTGCTGAATTCAATTTATAAATGCAACTTTTTGGTTTGACAAATATATTGATAAAAATT
>CAIWDQ010000457.1 GCA_903911455.1 uncultured bacterium | reverse complement strand
CTGACTCTTTTGTGAATTTAATAGATTTAAAAATAATATTATGTGCTAAGGCGTAATCAATTTCAACTATAATATCATCTTGACTGCTTATCCCAATTAAATCTAGTTTTAATTCATCTAGTTTTTCTTTTGATTCATTAAATAGATATGTAGTAGAATGAAAACCTTTTTTATATATATCTATCAAATATATTCCAAAAGTAAAATTCCCGTTTTGATGAATTCTAGAGACAATAATATGTGCGAATCCATATTCAAACCAGCTACTATTAATAAAGCATTTGTAAAGAGGTAACGACCTTGCTTTAGTTTTTATATAATCAATTGGAGATAATTGATGAATTTGTTGTTTATGTTGTTTCTTCATTGTTATTAAAAATCGTTTAAATAATCATCTACTCCATCATTATCTATCATTTCTTGTTCTCTTTTTGCGTTTTTACCGAAGTTAATTTCGATATATTCTATTGATCCATCATTTTCCTTAAGTATATACTTTGAAGTTTCAAAAGTTTTTTCAGGCTTATATCCATTAGCTTTTGCTAATGCTTCTGCTCCATAAATTATATTATGAGCTAATGTGTAATCAATTTCAACTGTCGTGCCAAATTCACAGTCTTTAGGAACTACACTTTCAACCAGTCTATCATAAGAATCCTTATTTCTATTAAAAATTGCATACGATTTAAAAAGACCTCTACTAAAAGTATCAATTCTATAAATTCCAATCGTAAAATGACCATTTATATGTTGTCGTGCTACTAGAATAACTGTCAAACCTGATACTTCCCAATAACTATTAATAAAGCATTTGTATATTGGTAACAACCTTGCTTTAGTTTTTATATAATCATTAGCTGATAATTGAACTTGTGGTTTATGTTGTTTCTTTTTAACCATAGTATCATTCTTCTGATGGAATATCTAATTTTTTTAACCTTTCATTTTCTAATAAATATTCCCTTCTCATTATATTATTTTCAAAATCCAGTTCTATTTTCTCAATTTTTCCATCATCTTCCTCAAGAATATATTGTGTACAATCAAATTCAAATTCCGGTTCAAATGATTGAGTCTTTGCAAATGCAATTGCACCATAAATTATGTTGTGAGCTAAAGTATAATCAATTTCAACGATCATGTTTTCATCTCTTTTTCTTGGTGCTATAATTTCTAAATATTCATCGATTTCCTTTTCGGAGATATTAGCGAATGCACGGGTTCTAATTATTCCCTTCAGATAAGTTTCAAGACTATAAATTCCAGCCAAAAAGCTTCCTCCCGGTTTTCGTCTGACTATAATTATATTTACTAAACCCATCTCATACCAATCACTATTGATATAGCATTTGTGAATTGGGAATGTTCTTGCTTTTGTTTTAACAAATTCAAAGGGAGTAAGCTGATGAGTTTGATTGCTATGTTTCTTTTTTGCCATTTATATTTTATTATTCTTTATAAGCATCCTCATAGTCTCTTTCTATTAAGAAAGGCTTTCCATCTACACCAAAATCTATTTCAATTAGTTCAATATCTTCATCATCTTCCTCAAGTATATACTTGAAGGTTTCAAAATCTTTGTGAGGTTTATATCCATTTTCTTCTGCAAAACTAATTGCTCCATATATGATGTTGTGAGCTAAAGTATAATCTATTTCCATTAATGTAATAAAATCTCCTTCGGGTGGTATATGTAGTTCAAGATTAAACTTAAGAATATCTTCGTCACCATTAAATTTAGTATATGTTTGCACTAATCCCTTACAAAATGTATCAACAATATACATACCGGTAGTAAAATTACCAGTAGTATGTTGTCGGGCAACTATAATACTTGCCAAACCTTTCTCTTTCCAATTACTATTTATATAGCATTTGTATATAGGTAAAGTTCTGGCTTTTGTTCTTATATATGCAAAAGGATCGAGCTGCGGCTGCTGCTTATGTTGTTTCTTTTTTGCCATAATTTAAAGTATTAAATCATCATTAACATCATTATCTTCTTCAATAGCTTCAAAATTATCATCTCTTTCGATTAAGAATGGTTTCCCATCAACTCCAAATTCTATTTCAATTAATTCTACATTCTCATCATCTTCTTCAAGAATATATTTTGTGATTTCGAAGCTTTTATCAGGTTTATACTTATAATCTTCTGCAAAAGCTATTGCACCATAAATAATATTATGAGCCAATGTATAATCAATATTAATCTGAGTAAAGAACTCTTCTTTCTGAGGAATATACGTAGCAATAAAATCTTCCATTTCCTCTTCTATAACATTAAATTTAACTGTCGAAATAACCAGCCCTTTGCAAAAAGTATCTATTATATAAAATCCAAAAGTAAATTTGCCGTTTATATGTTGACGAGCTACTAAAATGCTTGCCAGCCCTTTTTCCATCCAATCGGTATTGATATAGCATTTATAAATAGGTAACGTTCTTGCTTTCGACTTTATATACTCTAGAGGCTTCAGTTGTTTTTTTGTATTATTTTGTTTCTTTTTGGTCATGATATTATGAATATTAATATTTGCAAAGGTAGTCCTTATTATTCAATTAAGAATTAAAAATTAAGAATT
>CAIWDQ010000456.1 GCA_903911455.1 uncultured bacterium | reverse complement strand
CATTTACTCCTAATGGAGATGGTTTGAATGATGTGTTTAAAATAGAAACATTAGCAGAGTTTTCTGAGTTTCATCTTTATATTTATAATCGTTGGGGAGAGCAGATATTCTATAGCGAAGATAAAAATAAAGGTTGGGATGGTACATTTAAAGGAAAAGTTGTACCTAATGGAGTTTATGTATATCAGGTTACAGGGATTATAAAAGATACCAATAAGCAGATAAAAAGAAATGGAACAATAACGATTCTTAGATAGAGGGACTAAGAAAAGGAAAGAAAAATGAGATTAAGGAGCTTCGGCAAAAATGTTTGTTGAAGCTCCTTTTCATTTATATTTAATCCTTGTCTTTGGTTATAAATATAAAACTAATTATGAATTATAAATTATGAATTATGAATTGGCCTATGATTTATAATGAAATCATTTAAAAATTGACTCCTTTTTTGAGGAATAGATACTTTTGTTATAAGACTCTTTTAAACTTTTGTCGTGGATTAGGGTTATTTATTTTAGATTTCTTATTTAATAAATACATTTATTCATAAAAAGAATGACATCAGCACCTTCAAAAAGAATATTCAACATTATAGTTGTAGCAGCAGCATTAGGCTATTTTGTAGATATCTACGATTTGATATTATTTGGAGTAGTCAAAAATCCTAGTCTAATAGATTTAGGGATAACCAACAAAGATGCTTTATTTTCACAGGGTAACTATCTGCTTAGCATGCAAATGGCAGGCATGTTGATAGGTGGCATCATCTGGGGCATCTTAAGTGATAAAAAAGGGAGGATGTCAATATTATTTTTAACGATATTCTTATATTCAATTGCTAATATTGCCAATGGTTTTGCACAAAATGTTCAACAATATGCTATCTTAAGATTTATAGCAGGCTTTGGATTGTCGGGCGAACTTGGGATAGGCATCACAATGGTTTCGGAAGTAATGACAAAAGAAGCACGAGGCTTGGGAGCCAGTATAGTATCGGGGATTGGCATAGCAGGTTCGGTACTTGCATTTATAGTTGCCGAAAAGTTTAACTGGAGGGTAGCCTTCTGGACAGGTGGTGGATTAGGGATGTTGTTATTGTTTTTAAGGATGGCAGTGTACGAATCGGGAATGTATGAGAAAACAAAAGCGATAAGAGTGAGTAAAGGTAATTTCTTTAGTCTTTTTGCCAATATCAAACGTTTTAAAAAGTTTATCTTAATTATATTGATGGCGATACCGACCTGGTATGCAGTAAGTATACTTACTATCAATGCTCCTTCATTTGCTCAGGATGCTTTACATATAACGGGTGTTATTAAAGGTTCAACTTCGGTAATGATGCATTATATCGGAGCAGCGATTGGTAGTTTTTTGTTTGGGTATTTGTCGTTGAAACTAAAATCACGAAAGAAACCATTGATAATATCTATAGTGAGTATGATAGTATTAACTATAATTTACTTTTCGTTAAAGGGTGCAAGTCCTGAATTATTCTACAGCATATTATTATTGTTAGGCATACCAATGGGTGTCTTATGGACTGGCTTTGTAACCACAGCATCAGAACAATATGGTACTAATTTAAGAGCCACAGTTACTACCTCTGCACCTAACTTTGTAAGAGGGTCAACTATATTGATGACCTTTATGTTAGGGACTTTAACATCGTTTTGTGGGATATGGAATGCAGGTGTGATAATAGGAATAATCTTTATCACTATTGCATTAGTATCAGTCTTCTTTATAGAAGAAACCTATGGCAAGGAACTGGACTATGTAGAAGACGTATAGTTTATGAAGTTTCGTTAAACTTACTTACGTCTTGGGCAAGAAGGAAGTCTAAAGATATCTTCTTCATCGTCCTCGTAAAGTGCTTCAACGCAATCACCCGGATCACAGCAAGTAAAACATACACGTTTTAATGCCCTGAACTCAATCAACTCAACATCTGTAGATAGGAAATCTTCTTTTACAGGTTCGCACTTAGCTAAGTCGGTACTTAAGTATTTCTTATTGTCATCAGAAAACACAGTTACAACAACTTTATCTTTTCCTAATTCGTTTTGAAGTTTTAAAGCACCTAAGAAGTTAGCTCCTGAAGAAATACCAACTCCCATCCCCATACTGGCAAGTTTCTGAGCCATAATAATAGAATCACCATCGTCAACGCTAACAATACTATCAAGTTTATCTAACTCAACTATTGCAGGGATAAATTCGTCGGAAATGCCCTGAACTCTGTGTTTACCCACCTTATAACCAGTAGTAAGAGTTGGTGAATTAGAAGGCTCTAAAGGATGCACAGAAATAGTAGGATCTTGTTCTTTTAAGAATTTTCCAACACCCATTATAGTCCCACCGGTTCCAACACCAGCCACAAAAGCACTGATCTTAAGTTTACGCATCTTCATCTGCCACCATAATTCAGGAGCTGTAGTTGTGTAATGTGCATTTACGTTGTCGCAGTTAGAGAACTGGCAAGGTAGAAAAGAATTCTTGTTTTCAGCAGCTAAATCTTCACTCATCTTTATACTACCTAAAAAGCCACCTTGTTCTTTACTTACCAAATTAATTTTAGCACCAAAGCTTTTAATAAGATTTATCCTTTCAGAACTCATCCAGTCAGGCATAAAAATAGTAACGGGATGCCCCAAGGCTCTTCCTAATGCCGAAAAAGAAATACCTGTGTTACCACTAGTCGCTTCTATGATCATATCACCAGGTTTTAAAACACCTTTAGAATAAGCATTATTTAAAATATGATAAGCCATTCTATCCTTAATACTTCCAGTCATATTAAGATTTTCTGCTTTAGCATAAATAACTCTTTCTTCCCCTTTATATTTAAATTTTATAGCAAGTATGGGTGTGTTACCAATTAATGATGATAAGCCGTGGACTTTTCTGGTGTTTTCCTTTTCCATTTAAATTAAATTAGTTTGCAAAAATAAACAATTTTAAAGACTAAACCATTTTTTTAATCTAACAACTGATGCAGTTGATTTAATTTTATGATGAAATTCATTCGTATGTTTATCATATACATAATCTTTGGCCCATTCTACATGGTTAAGGTTTATCTGTTTTAACGCATCAATAACAATATATAATTCATCGTTAGTCATGGTAGGATGAAGTGATAAACGTATCCATCCAGGTTTTTGAGATAAATCACCATGATTGATCATACTGGTAATTTTATTAGAGTTCTCATGACTAACATCTAACAAGAAATGCCCATAAGTACCTGCACAGGCACATCCACCTCTAACCTGAATACCAAAACGATCGTTCAATAACTTAACAACCATATTAAAATGGATATCATCAAAATAAAAAGAAATAATACCCAGACGATGTTCAATATTATCTGCTAAGATATGAAGATTTGGTATCTTTTTGAGTTCTTGAAATGCGATTTTAACGAGTTCTTCTTCTCTTTTTTTAATATTAATTACACCCATCTGATTCTTCAATTCAATACATAAAGCTGTTTTAATTGCTTGAAGAAAACCGGGAGTACCACCATCTTCTCTAATTTCAATATCATCAATATACTTATATTCACCCCAGGCATTAGTCCAGTCAACAGTGCCACCACCAGGCTGATCGGGCACTTCACTTTTATATAAAGAAGAATCAAATACCATAACACCAGATGAACCGGGACCACCTAAGAACTTATGTGGTGAAAACATGACGCAATCCAGCTTTTCAAGAGGATCTTCTGGATGCATATTTATATCAACATAAGGAGCCGAAGCGGCAAAATCAACAAAACATACACCACCATGTTCATGCATTATTTTAGCAAGTTGGTGGTAAGGAGTTTCTATACCGGTAACGTTTGAACAAGCGGTAAAAGAACCAATCTTAAACTTACGGTTTGCATATTCTTTAAGCTTCCTTCTTAATTCATCAGGGTCGACTAATAGGTCTTTATCAGGATTTAAGAGTACAATATCAGCAGCAGTTTCAAACCAGGAAGTATGATTTGAATGATGCTCCATGTGAGTAATAAATACTACAGGACGATCAGAATCCATCAAACAGGATTTCCCACTTACTTTCCCACAGAATTTCAAACCTAAAATACGTTGAAGTTTATTAACTACGGCAGTCATTCCGAAGCCAAAAGTTATAATAACATCATTTGGACCTGCGTTTACATGTTGTTTAATTAATTCGTGAGCCAGATGGTATGCTTTAGTCATCATTGTGCCTGTCTCACTTGTTTCGGTGTGAGTATTACCTACATAAGGACCTAACTCTTCTGTGAGTTTCTTTTCAATAGGCGCATATAATCTGCCACTTGCTACCCAATCAGCATAAATCATTTTTTGAATCCCATAAGGAGTTTCAAACTCAAGTTCATTGCCAATAGTGTTTTGTCTAAATTGTTGAAAATACTTTTCCATTGATTTGTATAAATGTTTTGCAAAATTACAATTAAGAATTTTACTTAGAAAGTTTTAATGAATTATTTTTTAATCTTCTTTCCTGTCAAATCTATGTCCCTTGATAACAATAGGTGCATCACCGAACTTTTTATGATGTTGATCCACCTCTTCCTGAGTAACATATTTTATAATTTGATGTTGCCCATCAACTCCAAATTCAATATCTATTAATTCAATATTTTCATCATCTTCTTCAAGTATATATTTAGTGTAACTGAATTCTTTGTGAGGTTTGAAACTTCTTTCTTCTGCAAATGCTATTGCACCATAAATAATATTATGAACTAAAGCATAATCTACTTCCATGTAAATGTTATCTTCGGTTTCATCAGACTTGAAATCCTCTTTTAATTCTGTGAAAAACTCTTCAGTCTGATTAAACCTACCAACAGTATTCTGCAATCCTATTCCTAAAGTATCAACTCTATATTGTCCGATTGTATAATTGCCATTGGTATGCTTACGCGAAACAATAATGTCGGATATTCCTGTAACCTGCCAGTTGGTATTTAAATAGCATTTATAAAGTGGTAAAGTTCTTGCTTTAGTCTTAATGTAATTTACTCTTGATAGCTGAGGTGGTTGTTTCTTCTTTGTCATGATAATTGTTTTTAATAGAATCTGCTAGCATAATCACTTTCTAAGTCAAATTTTTCACGTTCTTCATTTACGCCAAATATTATTTCGATATCTTCAATTTTACCATCTTCATCTTCCAATATGTATATTGAATCTTTAAAATGTTT
>CAIWDQ010000455.1 GCA_903911455.1 uncultured bacterium | reverse complement strand
GTTGTTTCATTATCACTTATCGAACATCTGTTAATTAGCATATATAATGCAAACGGCAAATATATTAATATTGCTACTATATCAAATAAAATGTATTTATAAATTCTTTTCATGTCCTTTTGTTTTTATTTTAGTAAACGCTCTGCAAACATACAATATTATCATATATAATTGAAAAAAGAATTATTTTATAAAAAATAAAAAAATGGAAATAAATAGTGCTTATATGTTAGATATTGTTTGATGCGATGCGTCTGATTATTATAAAATCTAAACCTGATTTCTTAAAAAATTCTTTGTTTGGGTACTTGTCTTACCCAAGTTTCTTCGAAAATTCATTGATTTCTTCTAAAAATAATAGCTCATTTTTCAATAAATGGGCGATTGGAACATGGTCGAATGACTCATTTTTCAATAAATGGGCGATTGGAACATGGTCGAATGACTCATTTTTTAATAAATGGGCAATTGGAACATGGTCGAATGACTCATTTTTTAATAAATGGGCACAATATACATGTGAAATATACACATTTTTCAAAAAATCAGTGATTGTAACCTCAAAAAATAGCTCATCCGTTGTGCGAAGAATGATTAACGCTAGCTGTTTTTAGATATTTATTACGAAACCTATTTTAAGAAGTTCTTTAAAGTAATCAGGGAAAGATTTGGCTACTACTTGAGGGTTTATAATTTCAATTTTTTTATTTAATAAAGCCAAAGGAGCAAAACACATTGCCATGCGATGATCGTTGTAGGTTTCCAGAGGTTCGTAAATTCTAATGTCAGACTTATCAATCCAGAGTACTTCATCGTTTTCAACAAAAGTCTTTACATTCATCTTATTTAATTCGATAACCATAGCAGTAAGCCTGTCCGATTCTTTAATCTTAAGGTTACGAAGGCCTTTCAACTCGGCATTTATACCTAAAGCAGCACAGGTAACGGCAACTGCCGGAAACAAATCAGGATAATTACTAAAATCATACTGAAACTCATCAACAATAATGCCATTATTTGTAAGACGAACACCACCATCCTCATAAACAGTATCAACACCAAAAGATTTAAAGATATCAGCAACAATTGCATCACCCTGAAGACTGTCTTTTTTAAGATCTTTAATAAAAATATCGGCATTATCTGCCATCGCAACTATCTGATAGAAATAGGAAGCAGCACTCCAATCGGCTTCAATAGTAAAATGATTTATATTAGTTGAATAATCTTGTTTAGGAATTGAAATAATATTGTTGCTCCAATCATACTTTACATTAAACTGTTCCATCAGCTTTAAAGACATCTTTATATAAGGCAACGAAACTATATCTCCTATCAACTTAATAGTAAGTCCGTCGGGCAACAAAGGGGCAATAAGCAACAAAGCCGTAATAAACTGGCTGCTTAAGCTACCTTCAATAGTTATATCTTTAGTTATATAATTAAAATCACCAATCTGGAGAGGAGGAAAACCCGGTTTATCAACAAAATTAATATCTGCACCTAAATTAATCAAGCCATCAACCAGTGAATTTACAGGTCGTTGCAACATACGCTCATCACCGGTTAGGATATATTTACCTTCACAAACCGAAAGATAGGCTGCAAGGAAACGAAATACAGTTCCAGCATTTTTAGCATCAATTATAATAGGTGATGAATTAGAATCAGAATTATGAATATCGTTAAGTAGACTGGTTAAAAGCTGTGAATCATCAGCATCCGATATATTAAGAATCTCAAATTGATCTTTACAGATTGATTGTATGATAAGAATTCTGTTGCAAATACTTTTGGAAGAAGGAAGTGTAATTTCGCCGTTTATATTCTTGTTTTCTTTACTTATTATAATTGAATTTTTATCTTTATACATATTGTAAATAGTATTCAAGGCTCTTTTCAATAAGACTAATGTCAACAAAGTTATCAATAGTAGCCTCTCCTACTTCGCGCAGCAAAGTGAAACTAATTTTATTATTAATATTCTTCTTATCTTGCTTCATAATCTCAACAATCTTAGAAATATTTTTGTGAGGGAAACGATATTTACTAAAATTTAATAATAAGTAAGAACATATTTCATTAGCATAAAAAACATCAAGAGAATTTTGAACAACAGAAATATAAACTTCACATATCATACCAATAATGATAGCTTCACCATGAGTTAATTTTCTTTCACCATGAGATAAAGAATAGCTTTCCATAGCATGCCCAATGGTATGACCAAAGTTTAACAACTTCCTCACACCCTTTTCAAAAGGATCGTTTTTAATTATCTTATGCTTTATTCTAACATTTTTAATAATAATTTCTTCCCAGTTAATTGAGCTGTCGAGTTTCATTATTTTTAGCTTCTTCCATAAAGCCTTATCAGCAATCAAAGCATGCTTAATAATCTCAGCATAACCATTAAGAATCTGCTCCATCGAAAGAGTAGATAAAAAGTCAGTATCAATAATTACAGCATTTGGAGAAGCAAAGGTGCCTACATGATTTTTAAAATTAAATAAATCAACACCAGTTTTACCTCCAACAGAAGCGTCAGCCATTGCTAAAAGAGTTGTAGGAATATTGATAAAAGGAATACCTCGTTTAAATGTAGAAGCTGCAAAACCACCAATATCAGACACAACTCCTCCTCCAAGATTAATTAAAAGAGATTTTCTATTAACATAATTTTCAGAAAAAGCTTTCCATATATCAATAGTTGTATTGATATTTTTATTTGGTTCTCCACTTTCAATTTTAATGATATTTGCTGATGCTAACTGAGGAATATTCATATTTAACCACGGCAAACAATAATCTACAGTGTTAGAATCAACCAAAATAACCAAATCTGAGAAGGAATTAAACAGTTCCTTTTCGTTGTTAAAACCTTTCAAAATCCCTGAACCAATATGAATTGGATATGGTTCGTTTATTATAATATTTGCTGAATTCATTATGAGACAAAATTAACAAAACTTTTGCTATAAACAATAAATTTTTATTTTAATTTTGCAATCTTTTTTAAATAAATTAATTTTAATGTTTGATAACACAGAAATAGCATTCGCATCAAAGACAACAAGAGAGTTAAAAAGAGCTCATTTACTTTTTACTACAATAAAAAATCCATCGTTAGTAACTATTGGAGAAAAGTTACTAACGATTGCTTTAAAAATACATTTTCCAATTAATTGGATTATAAAACCAACAATATTTAAACATTTTTGTGGAGGTGAAACTGTTGAAGAATGCAACGAAACAATAAATAAACTATGGAAATATAATATAGGTACGATACTTGACTATTCTGCCGAAGGAAATAATGATGAAAAAGACTTTGATAAAGTGATGAATAAAATCTTAGCTGTAATTGAAAGGTCAAAAGATGATATTAAGATTCCTTTTGCAGTATTTAAAACAACAGGATTAGCTCGTTTAGAACTTTTGAAAAAAATAAATTTTAAACAAGTTTTATCTGATGAAGAAGTAAAGGAATTTGAAAGAGTAAAAAACAGAGTAGATACTATTTGTAACAGAGCTTATAGTTATAAACTCCCTATATTTATTGATGCAGAAGAAAGCTGGATACAAGATCCTATTGATGCTATTGCAAACGAAATGATGTTAAAATATAATAAAGAGAAAGCAATTGTTTTTAATACGCTTCAG
>CAIWDQ010000454.1 GCA_903911455.1 uncultured bacterium | reverse complement strand
TGTTAACTAATGCATAATCGTTTGATATTGTAGCAACAGTTGTTCCTGTCATTGTATAAACTGACGGAATATAATTGGCGGTTGATGTTCCACCTGCGATTGCAAAGGAAGGGTTTATATTCATACTATTCGCATCCATGCCTATTATAAGTGGGAGTGAGGTTACATCAACTCCATTGTAATAACCTAAAATACCTCCTGTTCCCGATACATAATAATCATTATAATTTAGCGATAAAGCTGTAGAGACTGCATAATTAAAGTAAGTGGCATAATGCAAACTTTTACCACTAGCGGTTGAACGGGCATTCATGAATATGTTATCAGTGTAAATACGGGTATTACCAGTACTGGCACCATATAGACAATATGATTTATTTGAAATCCCTGAAGAAAGGCTGCCTCCAATATAAATAGTGTTAAAATTAATATTGCAGGCTTGTGATGATGCCCCGCCATCATAAATTCCATAGATTGTAGTAGCAGTGGTTCCACTTAAGTTTATGATGTTGTTGGAATAAGTAGCAGACCCAACTTGATTTATACTTAATCCGCATAAGGATGCAGAAGTAGAAGAAGCATTAACAGAAAGGTTGTAGATAAAATTGCCTGTTATAGCATTTGTACTGTTGTTGTTAGATATATATAATCCGATAACGCTGCCGGCAAAAGAAGAGTAAGTGTTTGATAAATTATAGATTGTATTTCCTGTTACTGTTTTACCTGTTCCAGTGTTGGTTAGTGCAATTCCGCATACTGATGCCCTAAAGTCAGAGGAAGTATTTGCATTTGCATTCGTTAAATCATGGATGGTGTTATTGGTAATAGTCCCAAAACCAGATGCAATTCCATTGATAAATCCAAGGGATGTAATATCTGTATTTGAAGAATTATTATTTAGATTTGCAATAGTATTATTATTTATTATTAAACTCCCGCCCACTGTATTATTTATACCTATAACAATTTGGGCATTTGCAGAAGATGTAGCATTTAACTGAATATTATTGGCAGATGAGGTACTGCCGATAGTATTGCTTATAATAGTAGTATTGTCACCACTTGTTCTGCTAATACCATAAAAATTTGTAGCGTATGTGCTATTAGTGTTACTAACTGTGAATGAACCTATGGTATTATTCCTGCAATCGGTGGCACCGGCAATCTTTATACCATATACATTAGCACCATTACCTCCAAAGTTTATAGCTATTGACCCGGTTCCGGATGATGACCCTATTGTGTTCCCTGTTGTAGTGCCTATATTTGCAGCTCCTGCCTGAATGTTTATAGCTGTCCAGTCAGTTGCAGCAGAATTATTCCAATTGAAATTTCTAATAGTATTGTTTTGAATACTACTGGCAGAAGTAGTTCCTACATTAAGATAAATTGCATAAAAGGTGTTATTATGAGCATTAGTTTTCGTCCACGCTGTTCCTCCACATGAAGCTGAACTACCTCCAATATAATTACCCGAAACAGTATAATTAATGCCCGAAGTTATTGATATAATATCATATTCTACATCTGCAAAAGGTATAAAGTTAGTAGTTTCATAAAAACTATTTCCTGTAATTGTCCATAAGTTATTGTTCGTAGAAATATTAATTGCGCGTGAAGCATAAGCAACTGTATTATTTAGAAAGTCATAAATGTTGTTATTGCTTATTGTATTTCCTTTGTTTTCATAATTAAGAGTTCCGGAAGAAAAAATAGCATTTACTGGTCTTCCGGCAGCATCGCTAGAAATATTATTATTATCGATAGTATTAGTGCTATTTCCATTGATAAAAGTAGCTGTTGAGAAGAATATTACCCCATTTCCTGTTCCGGTTTCCGAACCTTTTAATGTACAGTATTTGACTAAATTATTTTCAGCCGAATTAATAAACCTAATTGTAGAAGTAGTAGCTCCTGTACCTGTATTTGTATTGCTGATTATTAAATCTTTTGTAGTCCCGCTTGCATTCACTCTACCATCAATAGTTACATTGTCAGCACCATTCATATCTATCAAAGGGCCAATTATGTTTCCTACAATTGTTAGACCGGTTATAGTAGGATGAATATTTATAGAGCTGTAACTCGCACTTCCTGTGCCACTCGCATTGAGTACAGCCGATGCAGATTCTGTGGTACTTGAAGTAATTTGTAATGTTATTGCTCCTGTAACTGTTCCTGAATTAATAGCATCAAAAACGGCTTTCAGAGTAGAGTAGTCGCCACCTGTACCTACAGTTTTAATGTTTTGAGCAGACAAACTGTTCAAAATAATAATACTAAATAAATATATAATTATTTTTTTCATGATTGTTTAATTAAATGAATCCAATGTTAAGTAAATTT
>CAIWDQ010000453.1 GCA_903911455.1 uncultured bacterium | reverse complement strand
TTATTTAAAAGACACAATAATTGCATTATCTAATGATAAGATTGATAAATTAAAATTATTTAAAAGTGAATTAAATATTCATAATCCTTTAATTTATACTCATTATAATGGGAGTAAATTTTATGACTTAATTTATACTGGATATTCAGGATTGTTTTTATTGTCTAATAAATTTTTTGAAATCTTAATTGAAAATAATATATCTGGATGGAAAAAATATCCTTGTACATTAATACATAGAGATGGTAAAAAAATAAATGAGTACTCTATTCTCTCAATATTAGGGAGATGCGGTTCTATTGATTTGACAAAATCAGAAAAGTTCTTAAAACAACCGTTTAATCCATCAGGTAGGCCTTTTGAAGCAAAACGTGGATTATATTTTGACCTTAATACATGGGATAAAAACGACATTTTTTCACCAGAGAATTCAACATTTATATTTATTACAGAAAATGTCATGAATTTATTAAAAAGTAATATGTTTACAAATATAGAATTTCAAAAAATCACAGAATATGTAATCATATAATTTTTTTATAAAATGCAAACAAAAAGAAATAAATATCTAAAGCTTTAAAACAGGGCATTATAAGGTTGTTGTCAGAGAAAGTGGGATAATAATAGGACTGGTAAGTTTAATAAAAGAATAAATTGTTTCTTCTTGTTTATATTTAAACCCTGACTTCGGTTATAAATATAAAAATCATCATCATAAAAATAAAAAAACCTAACTCCTCAAGTGCGGAGTTAGGTTATATCAAAATATACGGAGTTATTATTAATTCTTAATTATTAATTTTTAATTCTTAATTGTCCTAAGCCGTTTTTCTATTGCTTAATGCTGTAAATAAAATATAAATCAAACATGCAGCCGGAACCAGAAATGCTAATAATATATTGTGATGATCGGCAACAAAGCCAAAGATAGGTGGAATGAAAGCACCTCCAACAATAGCAGTTACCATTAAACCTGATATCTCGTTCGAACGTTCGGGCATCTTATCAATAGTAATTGAGAATACCAATGGGAATATATTTGCAAAGCCTAATCCTACTAAAACTATTCCTGCAAAAGCCATTGACTGACTGCCTAAAAACATCATTATTATTCCTACCAAAGACATTAAAACTGTAGCAACTAAAAATATTTTAGGTTGTAAATAACGTAATATGAATCCTCCTATCAAACGACCAATAAAAATTGGGAAGAAGAATAATCCCCATGATAAAACTAATCCTAGTTCTTTTAAATCAATACCATATTTTTCATGAACTAATAAAGGCACACCAGAGCTCATGGATACTTCGGCACCTACATAAAGAAAGATTGCTAACACCATCATAAAGATGTATGGATTTTTAAAAAGTTTCCAGCATGAACTTAAAGAAGCTGTATTAGAATTAGGATCTTTCTTTTCTTCAATCTTAGTAGCATTAACCCAAAGAAAAGCTAACAAAATAAGAACTGCATAAATCGGGAATAAAACTGTCCAGTCCAAACCTAAAGGCTTAGCAACAAATGCAGGTATTAAGAATCCTAAAGAAGAACCAACAGCCTTTACAGTTTGTCCGAAAGATAAATTGCTTGAATATTTCCCTTCTGGAGAAACATCACGCATAATTGGATTGCCTGATACCTGTAAGATTGTTGCACCAGCACCTAAGAATAAAATAGCTATTAATATAATATAGAATTTCATATTAGAGTCAGGATTAAACTGAACTACCGGGCCGTACATGCCTCCAATAATAGGGATTACTAATCCAATAAAAGCTATTATTAAACCTAATGTAAGTAAATATTTCTTACCTTTTCTATCCTGAAACAATCCCATTGGGACTGATAATAACCCGAACATGATAAAGCCCATTAATGGTAATAACTGAGCCATAAATGTTGATAAATGGAAAGTATCTTTTGCAAGACTTACCATAGGTCCTACTACATCGCCGAAACCCATACATAAAAATGCCAGAAATATCGGCATTGCTTTCATTGTGTTGTTTGAAGTTGTGTTCATAAAGTGTTTTATTTATTTTACTAAAATATATTAATCGTAATTCGTAATTCGTAATTCGTAATTTTGTCTTACTCTACAGATATCTCATCTATAAACAGCCAGGTATCTCCACCAGCACCAGCATGCCATGGAGGACATTTACCTATATTCTTTGCACGAATCTTAACATACCTTCCTGAAGTAAGATCTTTTGGTATGCAAATATAATCTTTAACAATAACTTTACTTTCATTCTGAAGAACATCATTCTTAATTGTCTCAATCAATCTAAAGTTATCACCATCATCCGAAACATAAAACTCAATATACTCTGGCATGAATATCCAAGCATTAGAAAACTGTAAAAAGCCAACTGTAATTTTATTTATCATTTCAGGCTTCTCAAGATTAATGATAGCTTCTACATCATTCTTTTCGTAACCTTGCCACATCCTGTCAGCAAATTCATTACTCCCTTTTATGCCATCAGTAAGAGTAAGATCGCCATTAGCAATATAGTTTCTACTATAGGGATATTTAACAGTAACCTTTTTACCTAAAGCTTTACTAACTATAATATTGCGTTCAAAGATATCACCCACTTGCTTTCCTTCCAAAAAAGCAGCAGCTTTCATTGTTCCTGATTTACTAAAGATAATAGGAGTATTATACTGATTTGAACTCATAGTTGGTTGAGAACCATCAATAGTATAAAAGAACTTTAAGTTAGGCTGACCGGGGATAAAAGTAACAGCAAAGGAGTTAGTAGTTTTATCATAAGTAGTCTTAATGGTGATAGGTTGAGCCTCATAACCATAATTTACACCCATTATATTAAGAACATTATAATGTTTTTGAACTCTATTATAAAAAGCATCATAATTTTTGTTCTGTGGCAACGACCAAAGTGCTTCTGTCATTGCAAGCATACGAGGAAACATACGATTATCAACCTGATCTTGCGGGCCTCTTTCAGTCCACATATTACATTCGCCACCTAAAATATGTTTACTTTGCTCTTCTGTTAAACTATCAGGAATTGGTTCAAAAGAATATACCTTTTTAAGGTCTAAATTCTTTACATCATAATCAAAATACGCATGACTTGTTGGAGAAACTACTGCATCATGACCAGTTCGGGCAGCATGTATTGCACCCTGAACTCCTCTCCAAGATTGTACTGTAGCTGCAGGAGCCAATCCTCCTTCAAGTATCTCATCCCAGCCAATAATACTTCTGTCTTTTGTTTTAAGATAAGCTTCAATGCGTTTAATGAAATAACTTTGCAATTCAAACTCATCTTTTAAGCCTTCATTCTTAATTCTTGCCTGACATTTAGGGCAATGTTCCCATCTGTATTTAGGAGCTTCATCACCACCAATATGAATATACTTAGCAGGAAACAAAGAGATAACTTCATCTAACACATCCTGAATAAAAGCAAAAGTACTGTCGTTACCTGCACAATAAATATCTTTAAAAACACCCCAATTATTCTCAACATTAATTGGCAATCCTGTGCAAGAAAGTAAAGGATAGGAAGCAATAGCACCAACTGAATGACCAGGCATTTCAATCTCCGGAATAACGGTAATAAAATGGTCAGCAGCATAAGCAACTATCTCTTTAATATCAGCTTGTGTGTAAAAACCACCATATCTTTTCCCATCAGCTTCTATTCTCCATGCACCAATTTCAGTAAGTTTTGGATATTTCTTAATCTCTATTCTCCAACCCTGATCCTCGGTTAAATGCCAATGGAAACGGTTCATTTTATAATATGAAAGGATATCAATATAACGCTTAACGAAGTCTTTATCCATAAAATGTCTTCCACAATCAAGCAACATTCCTCTCCATTTAAAGCGAGGTTTGTCAGTAATAGTCAAACATGGAACTTCCCATTTAATATTGTTTGTAACCTTAGTTTTAGATTCTATTTCTTTAGGTAGTAATTGCCTTAAAGTTTGAAAAGCATAGAAGATACCGGCATAATTAGCTGCTTTAATAGAAATATTATTCTTTCGCACATCTAAGCAATAGCCTTCTTCACCTAAAGTATCGGCTCTATTAGTTATTAAAATATCAATCGTACTGTTAGATATTAATAATTTATTATTCTCCTCAATTTTATAATTAGTAACTTTACAAAACTGAACTACAAATGGCTGTATTACTTTCTTTAATTCTATATCATTTGAATTAAACCAGATATTAGTAATCCTATCAAATACAAAACTACCACTTCCCATCTTAATATCCGAAGGAATAGGTATCAGACAAGGTGTGTTTGTTTGAGCTTTACTTCTAAGTCCTGCTAAGCATACTGTGATTATAATTATAAATACTATTTTTTTCATGTTTATATTATTAATTATAGTTTCCATTTCTCTTCTAAATCCCAGTTAGCCTTAATTGTTATCTTATCAGGATAATATATTACTTTTTCGGGTTGTAATTTCTTCAAATACTTTCCGGTATCCCAAGCTCCATCATTATTCTTATCATAAATAGCTTTTAACTGATATATTCCAGGACTAAGATTTGGATAGGTAATCTTAGTAGCTTTATAGATAGTTTGCTGTGCAAGCACTTCTTCTTTATCATCTAGTAATTGAATAATACATGGAGAAGAAATAGAATCAATCGCAATATTAACAATAAAATTACCGACATATTCTGTACTATTAGTTCTAAAGTAATACCCAAGACTATCGTTATGCATCCCAAATATGTCAGTCATAATAGAATCTGGTATATAAAGCTTATAATTAGTTGCTTGTTTAAATGTATAATTTAGCTTTAGATGTCGATGAATACTGTCAATAAAACTTAGTTTAGGCTTTAAAGTATCTTTTTCCTGAATTAGAATTGCACTATTTAAGTTAATTGATTTAATAGGGTTTGGTACAGTTAAATAAATACTATTAAAGTAATCAAACAATCCATTTAGATTTGAATTAAGAATTATCTTCGGCAACTTTTGTGGAGTTTTTTTAAGTGAAGTATGCTTACGATAAAACATATTGACAGTATCCAGCGTTTTATTATTGTCTTTAATAATAAACTTAGCACTATCCATATCAGAATCAGTAACCCAATAAATAAGCGTATCATTAGTACGATTCATTTCTTCTATTTTCCACTTCTCATCTTTAACTGCAAATTGAGGAATTATCTCTAGTTTTTTAAGAGGATAACGAAAAGCAAACATAATCTCCCCTTTTGCAATAAACTCCGCTCTGGTAATACGTTGAGTTGAATCGATTTCTTCAAAAAGGTTTAGATCTTTAATAAAAAGATTCTTATCATGAATAATAGTTTTATTAATGGAATCTACTTTTAGTGAATCTTTATGCAACGAATCTATTTTTATTAAAATGGGCTTAATACGAGGCGTTACCAACGAATCATTATAAGCAATTCTTTCGTTTGGCTGATCAAAAAGAAGATTAGAATTAGCATCTTTTAAGGCAAAAACTTTATACTTTAGGTCGCGAAGATTATTGAGGATATATTCGCCATTCTCTTTTGTTTTAGTAATATAATATGGCTTTTCTTTATATGGAACTGAGTCTTCGAAATGATCGTAAAGCATTACTAAAATATCTTTTTCAGGCCTTTTTGTGAAAGCATCAAGTACTCTTCCTGACAAAGTTAATGAATCTAAAACGTTACCGGTTGAAAAAACAAATTCGTAGTTAGATAATACATTCCCCTCGTGAAGATCAGCAATAGCATCACCAAAATAAATAGTATAAGTTGTGTTTTTTCGTAATGAATCCTTAAAATTTATCACAACATTCTTTCCTTTTATCTTAATATCAGGAGTATTTTCGAGAGGAGGCGAAACAATTAGTTGCGATTGGAGATTATTGAATACAACATATTCATCAAAAGTAATTACTATTTCTTTCCCATTAAATAAAGTTGAATAATTATTAGGAATACTTTTTAATATTTTGGGAGGAGTAACATCTTTAGGGCCGCCGGTTGGATAACCGATATTGGCACACGAAGTAATTATTACTATCATAGCCAAAAGCAAGCCACTAAATAGTAGTTTTAACTTAACTGAAGTTCTTGAAATCTGAAGTTTGCTATACAAATCTTGTACTATTAATTAATTTCTGCAAAGTTGTTAAAAATACTTGAATAAAACTACATTTTTATTGTTATATTTTCTTATATGATTTTAGACTTTTAGATATTTAGGCTTTTAGGCATTAAAAACTGTACTTACAAGATTTAATCATAAGAATGGTTTTTTGAAGTATTTTGTTTGTAAAGTTTAAGTGTCATTTGCTTTAAATAATGTCAATTTTGGAGGGGTTTAGTTGAAGATTGGAAGCAATTAGTTGGTATTAGGAATAATTACAATTAGCGTTGTAAAATTAATTTAGTGTTTTTTTGACAGTAAAGTTATGATTTATTATACAATATATAATAAATAAGTTAATAATATGGCTCTTAAGAAATTAAACCTCAAAATCATCATATCTCATTCAAAGGTTTTCGTCCAGCACCAGGAGCCTTTTTATAATCGGTAACAGAAATACCTGTAATGGTTTTAAACTGATTAGATAGATATTGTACACTGCTATAACCCATTTGGAAAGCTATTTCACTAAGAGTAAGTTCTCCATATTCAATCATCTCCTTTACCTTTTCAATTTTATTAAGTATAATATATTTCTCTAAAGTAATAGGTTCGTGTTTAGAGAAAAGGACTGAAAGATGTTGATATGAATAGCCTAGTTTTTCAACAAGATAATCAGAGTTACGGATAATAGAGTTCATATTATTAGCATAATGTATAAGCTCAACAACTGCCACTTTTATTTGCTCAACTAATATCTTATCTTTATTTTTTACTAACTCAAATCCATTAGCTTCAATTATCTTTTCAATATCATCATAACTTAATTTCTCATCATCATAAGTAATTTCTGCTTCACCCAACAGAATACGTGAAACAATAATGCCCTGCTTTTCGAGTTCCTGCTTGATAACCCGAATACAGCAGTTGCATACCATAAACTTAATATGTAATGTTTCTTGTACTATCATTTTAAATTGTTAAGTGCAAAAAGAAATATTTTCTAATAATTAATATTGCTGTACCTCATCATGAATAAAAGAAAGTGAAATACCTGCCATCTTAAACATCTCTTCAGATTCGGCTCCGGCATGATATTTACGTTCGCAGATTACTTTTTTAATACCACAGTTAATAATTAACATAGCACAAGTCCTGCATGGAGTCATGCGACAATAAAGGGTTGCCCCAAGTAATGAAATACCTAACTTAGCTGCCTGACAAATTGCATTCTGTTCGGCATGAACTGTACGCATACAGTGTTCTGTTACTTTATCATCCTCATGTACTACCTTCTTAAATAAATGACCAACATCATCACAATGTGGCATTCCCATCGGAGAACCTACATATCCCGAAACCAGAACCTGCTTATCACGAACTATAACACAACCACTTCTTCCTCTGTTGCAGGTAGCACGTTTAGCTACTGTATTGGCTATCTCTATAAAGTATTCGTCCCATGGTGGGCGAACATATTTTTCTTCTTCCATTGTATCCTTTTGTTAGTTTTTGTTATCATTTATATTTAGCACTCTTTCCACTTCAGTGTAAAGCTGTTCTATTGTATTATTATTCTCAAAGGTATAATCAGCCATTTCAATGCACTTACGAAGGTTCTGTTTATTGGGATCGTTAGAATTCATCTCCCTGTGTTCACTTTCAACAAAGGTATCAAAACTTATATTATCTGTTTCCGAATTGCGTAGTTTAATTCGTTCGTATCGTTTTTCAGGAGTTGCATCTATAGCAAACAAAATAAAATTATCTTTTGTTCGTAAAGAGTCAATTTCTCCCGGTGTACGAATACTTTCTATAACACAACTTTTCCCACTTTCTTTGGCTTTATAATAAAGTTGATCTGTTACATAAGATGGAGTATACTTTGCCCTCAACTCATTTGCAATAACTACCATACTATCACGGTTTATAGGCATATTCCTCTCTTCAATTAGTTCTATCAGATAACTTCTGACTGAGAAATGAACGAAATCCTTTTTCTCGATCAGGTACTCTACAATAGTCCCCTTTCCTGCACCT
>CAIWDQ010000452.1 GCA_903911455.1 uncultured bacterium | reverse complement strand
GATTCTTATTAGATTTTAAGATAGTATTATAGTTATAAGTCTGATTTGAAGTAGATTTTACTTTAGCAGGATAAAAATACAAAAATAAATCCTCCTGATTTATGAAGTCATCACAACAATTTATTCCCGCCAAGGGACAATTTAAAATTAAATTGCTTTCGCAGAAGAGGTCGTTATACGACAAATATGTTACTGATGTAGAATTTCTACTCATAATGCTTTCGCCTTCTTTATTATGAAGACTTTTTTGTGACGATTACTAAAAAGAGACTATCTCTGTTTTGTGCGAAGTAAATGAATTGCTTTTTTTATTTTCGCGATTCATACAATTTTAATGCGGAATATTAGGCTTAAAATTGCGATGTAAAGGTAATACAAAAATTGATGCCCCCGACATCAAATCTAACTTATTTTTGATTTTGAAGATATTAATTTGTTACAAAACTGACAAAAAAGATGTTAAAGCTGTGCAGCATATAACAATAGCCTCTTGAAGATATTCCTTAATTTATGAATTATTAACATTTGTAACCTCCTGTTTCTCAAAAAAAGAGTATCTTTGTAGCTACAAAAAGCAATAAAATGATGAAAAAACTTATAACAACAGCCTTAATTCTGATCTCGATACCCGTATTTAGTCAGAATTATACCGACAGTCTCAGCAAACCTATCCCTTTCGAGATCGGAATTAGTGTAAATCAATTACTAGCCAAGAACGATAATATTGAAAATAGAACAGGCTTTGGCATTTCACTGAAAAGGATATGGAGAGCCGACAAAAAGATAAATATTATATCAGGTATCGTTTTTAATCAAATCCATTATCTTGAGAAAACAATTATCACCGATAATTCTACTTACTACAAAAACATGGATTTTAGGTTGTACGACTTTGTATTACCTTTTATAATAAGAGCAAACTTCGGTAATAAATATAAATTGTATGTAGAAGCAGGTCCTTCTGTCGATTTTATGCCATTTTTAATTGGTAAAGGTACCGAAATATATACTACGTATACAGGCAATATTAGATCTTCTGAAATATCAGGAGAATTTGGTGCTCAAAATCTTAATTTAAGTCTAAATGCAGGCATAGGTTTTAAGTTTCCTGTAAAGAAATTAAACTTTTTTGTTGCTAGTAATTATCATTTATTCATTTTTGATAATATTCTTAAAGATATTAAATATACTAATGCACTATTAAGTTTTAGTTTAGGGATGTATTTTAATTAAGCACCTATTAAAAAAGATAAACCTAACAGGTTTTCAAAACCTGTTAGGTTTTAATGCAAGCATACTATACAATATTATTATATAAAGACATTAAATAATAATAATAATAAGAATAATACGTAAAAAAGTTGAAAGAAAATCCTGATCCCGTACGTACGGGATCAGGTTTATAAACCTTTTTATATTTATACCTGACAGGAAATCAATACCTGTCAGGATAAAACTCAAAATAGACATCAACAAACAAAAAATACTTCTTATAATTATAAATCTTCTGTTACCAACCTAACATTAAACCAAAAATATTATTAACTTTGCAGCCTCTAATGTATCATTAAATTTAAACTAATGAGACCTGATTTTAAGAATATTGATTACAAACCAGACCTTAAGGATAATAAATCCTTCGAGGATTGGGAAAAAGAAACAGGGAATGAAAAAACCTGGATAACACCCGAACAAATACCGGTAAAACCTGCTTACGGTCCCGAAGATCTGCGTGGTATGGAGCACCTTGACTATGCTGCAGGGATTCCTCCTTTCTTAAGAGGCCCGTATGCTACCATGTATGTGATGAAACCCTGGACGGTTCGTCAGTATGCCGGATTTTCTACCGCCGAAGAATCTAATGCATTCTACCGCCGTAATCTTGCAGCCGGACAAAAAGGTTTATCTGTAGCCTTTGACCTTGCAACTCATCGTGGTTATGATTCTGATCACGAAAGAGTAGAGGGTGATGTTGGGAAAGCCGGTGTAGCTATAGACTCTATTCTGGATATGAAGATACTTTTTGATCAGATACCTTTAGATAAGATGTCTGTTTCGATGACTATGAATGGTGCAGTGCTTCCGGTACTTGCATTTTACATAGTGGCTGCAGAAGAACAGGGCGTGAGTATGGATAAACTCAGCGGGACGATACAAAATGACATCCTTAAAGAGTTTATGGTGAGGAATACTTATATTTATCCACCGTTGCCTTCGATGAAGATTATCGCCGATATCTTTGAATTCACGTCGAAGAACATGCCTAAGTTTAATTCTATAAGTATTTCCGGTTATCATATGCAAGAAGCCGGTGCCACTGCTGATTTAGAGCTGGCTTATACCCTAGCTGACGGATTGGAGTACTTAAAAGCAGGCGTTAATGCAGGCATGGACATAGATTCTTTTGCTCCACGCTTGTCTTTCTTCTGGGCTGTTGGGATGAATCACTTTATGGAGATAGCCAAGATGCGTGCTGCCAGGATGCTATGGGCAAAGATAGTAAAACAATTCAATCCTAAGAACCCTAAATCACTTGCATTAAGAACGCATTCGCAAACTTCCGGCTGGAGTTTAACCGAACAGGATCCTTTTAATAATGTTACCCGCACTTGCGTGGAAGCAATGGCGGCAGCATTAGGTCATACTCAATCTCTTCATACCAATGCGTTGGATGAAGCTATTGCATTGCCAACGGATTTCTCTGCACGTATCGCCCGTAATACTCAAATATATATTCAAGAGGAAACTAACGTATGTAAAGTAGTTGATCCTTGGGCGGGTTCCTATTATGTGGAATCTCTTACACATGAACTCGCGCATAAAGCCTGGACATTAATAGAGGAAGTGGAAAAACTCGGTGGCATGGCTAAAGCTATTGAAACGGGTATCCCTAAAATGAGAATTGAAGAGGCAGCAGCTCGTAAACAGGCTCGCATTGACTCGGGTAAAGATACTATTGTAGGTGTTAATAAGTATCGTCTGGAAAAAGAAGATCCTATTGACACTTTGGAAGTAGATAATACTGCGGTGAGAATATCTCAGATCAAACGTCTTGAGAAATTACGCACCGAACGTAATAATGATGAAGTGAAAAAAGCGTTAGAAGCTTTAACCGAATCAGCAAGAACCGGAAAAGGTAATCTTTTAGAGCTGGCAGTTGATGCAGCACGCAAACGTGCAAGCTTAGGAGAGATATCCGATGCATTAGAAACAATATATGGAAGGTATAAAGCTGTGATAAGATCAATTTCAGGAGTGTATTCTTCAGAATCTAAAGACAATGATACATTCCGTAAAGCTTGTGAACTAACTGATAAGTTCGCCGAACTGGAAGGACGTCGTCCACGTATCATGATAGTAAAGATGGGTCAGGATGGCCACGACCGTGGTGCTAAAGTAGTGTCAACAGGTTATGCTGATATCGGTTTTGATGTGGATATTGGACCGTTATTCCAGACTCCTGCCGAAGCGGCTAAACAAGCAGTGGAAAATGATGTGCATTTTGTAGGTGTTTCTTCACTTGCAGCCGGTCATAAGACATTAGTTCCTCAAATTATTGAAGAATTAAAGAAGCTTGGTAGAGAAGATATCATGGTGATTGTAGGTGGAGTAATCCCTCCTCAGGATTATGATTTCTTATATAAAGCAGGTGCAATGGCTATCTTTGGGCCGGGCACTGTAATATCAGAAGCAGCTATCAAGATGCTTGAAATTATGATAGAAGCTCATAAATAAGTCTATTATTACCAAAAATCAATACAGTAAAAGAGAATTCTTCGGGATTCTCTTTTTTATTTTAAAAGATATTATAAGATTGAATTAAAATTAGTAAATTTGTCTGTTGATAAAAGAGGGATAAATCTTATTAAACATTAAATAAATTTCAACATGTTAAACATTGCATTGTTTGGTCCTCCGGGAGCAGGAAAAGGAACACAGTCAGAGTTCCTGATAAAGAAATATAAACTGTTTTACATCTCAACGGGAGATCTTTTAAGAAAAGAAATTGCAAATAAAACCAAGCTCGGACAGGAAGCCCAAAGTATAATAGCGTCCGGTGGTTTAGTTTCTGACGAAATTATAGTTCAGATAATAGAAAAAACAATTACTGATAACCCCGATTCTAATGGTTTTCTCTTTGATGGTTTCCCTCGAACATATATTCAGGCATATATTCTGGAAGGTTTGATGTTGAAATTAAACACTTCTTTAAATTGTTTGATAAGTCTTAATGTTAGTAATGAGGTTTCTGTAGAAAGACTCTTAAATAGAGGTAAAACTTCGGGACGTAATGATGATAATGAAACTGTAATTAGGAATAGATTAACTGAATATAATAATAAAACCCTGCCTGTTCTTCAGTTTTATAAAGATAAAGGAGTTTATTTTGAAGTGAATGGTGTTGATACTATAGAGAATGTAAATATACAGATCACTGACATCATAAATAATGAACTAAGTAAAAAATTATTAAATATAGTTTTGTTTGGATATCCGGGTTCGGGGAGAGGATCGCAAGGGAAAGCACTAGCTAAGGCTTATGGTCTGGAATATGTTGCTACAGGTGAGATGCTTGAGCAAGAAATAAAAGCTAACACTGAAATCGGTAAAAGAATAACTGAATTATATGAAAACGGACAGTTAGTTCCTGACGAAATAGTGGTTCAACTTATAGAAAAGAAGCTGCAAAACTCAAAAGATATAAAAGGATTTATCTTTAAAGGCTTTCCGCGAACACTTGTACAGTCGTATATATTAGATGGATTACTAAAAAAACATGGTTCAAGTATAGCAAAGATAATTGAGATTGAAGTCCCAACCCTTGAACTCATAAAACGTTTGGATGAAAGAAGTAAAACTAATAATTGTATGCCTTATGATACCAGCACTGCTAAGATTGTACAACGATTACAGGAACACGAAAGCAAAACTGTGCCAGTAATTGAGAAATATAACCAGTTGCATGGAGTAAGTAAGATAGATGGAATGGGGACATTTGACGAAGTTTATCAAAAGATATCTTTTGAGATAGAAAATGGCTTTAAAAATCTTAGATAGTACTCCTAATGTGATTAATGTTTCGCATTATCCGTTTATATCCTGTTCTTTCTAAACAAGTATTCTTAAAAATGTCTTTAAATTGTTTAGGAGATAAGTTTTCCCAATCTTCTTTGGTTAGATTTACGAGTCTTTCGTCAGGCATTAGTTCCGCATCATTATGAGGAACTGCAGATTTAATGTTCCATGGGCATACATCCTGACAAATATCACAACCAAAAATATAATTATTGAATTTATCTTTTAAATCATTAGGTAAATCTTTTTTATACTCAATAGTAAGATAAGAAATACACTTACGAGCATCTAAAACATGGGGTGCAATTAATGCATTAGTAGGGCAGATATCAATACATTTAGAACAATTACCACAATGATCTTTTTCTTCTTGATCTGATTCCAGCTCAATGTCAGTAATTATCTCACCAAGTAAAAAAAAGGAACCACTTTTCTTATTAATTACGCAAGTATTCTTCCCAATCCAACCTATTCCACTCCTCTGAGCCCAAGCTTTATCCATCACAGGAGCTGAATCTACAAAAGCTCTTGCATTAACATCTGGATTTATTTCTTTAATTAAATCTATCAGTTTGCTTAAACGATCTTTAATTATATAATGGTAGTCTTTTCCATAAGCAAACTTAGCTATCTTGTAAGTATCTTTATTATTTATTTCTTTTATGAAATAATTTAGCCCAACACTTATAACCGACTTTGCATTATCAAACAGTAGCTTTGGATCAATACGTTTCTCTTGATGATTTTCCATAAATAACATCTCACCATGATACTTATTCTCCAGCCATTTCTTAAGATGAATCTCTTCATTATTAAGAGAAACAACTCTAGAGATAGAACAAAAAGAGAAACCCAACTTTTGAGCTTCTCTTTTTATTATTTGTGTAAGTTCAGAATTCATTGATTAATCAAAAAGATCTTTTTGCTTGTTAAGATTGATTTTACCGAGGTGTTTATAAGCCATCTCTGTTACTTCTCTACCTCTTGGAGTCCGCATCATATAACCTTCCATGATAAGAAAAGGTTCGTACACTTCTTCAATTGTACCGGAGTCTTCACCAACAGCAGTTGCTATTGTAGTTAAGCCAACAGGACCACCTTTAAATTTATCAATAATAGTAGAAAGGATTTTATTGTCCATTTCATCCAAACCATTCTTATCAACATTTAAGGCATTCAAAGCATACTGAACTATCTTCATGTCAATATTACCATCTCCTTTTATTTGAGCAAAGTCTCTTACTCTTCTTAATAAAAGATTCGCAATACGAGGGGTCCCACGACTACGACGTGCAATTTCATTGGCTGCATCTTTATGAATTTCTATTCTTAAAATACTTGCCGAACGAATTATAATTGATTCTAATATGATAGCATCATAATAAGATAAACGCGAATTAATACCAAACCTTGAACGAAGAGGTGCAGTTAATAATCCCGAACGAGTAGTAGCTCCAATTAAAGTAAAAGGATTTAAACTTATCTGAACACTGCGGGCATTAGGTCCTGATTCAATCATGATATCTATCTTATAATCTTCCATTGCTGAATAAAGATATTCTTCAACAACAGGAGATAGACGATGAATTTCATCAATAAAGAGGACATCATTTTCTTCCAGATTTGTTAATAATCCTGCTAATTCACCGGGTTTATCCAATACAGGTCCTGATGTTATCTTTATATTAACGTTTAATTCGTTGGCGATAATATGTGATAATGTTGTTTTTCCTAGTCCGGGAGGTCCATGTAAAAGGACATGATCTAAAGCTTCACCTCTTTGCTTTGCTGCTTCAACAAATATTTTTAGGTTTTCTACTACCTGATATTGTCCTGCAAAACTATCGAAATACGATGGACGTAAGGCTTTTTCATATTCTTTTTCAACATTATTTAAACTATTTCCACTTGCATCGAGATTATTATTCATTTAATTTGTATTTTTGTAGCGTAATATTGTAACAAAATTATTGTTTATTTAGTATAACAACTAAAAGAATTATATAATTTAGCGAAATTATAAAAAATAATCATTTAATCAAAGAAACTATGAAAGAAATAATTGTAGCTATTGATTTTTCAAAGGGGTCGATGTATGCTCTTGACCTTGCTCTTGACATTGCTAATAAAACTGATGCTAACATTATGATGGTTTGGGTAGACAATCAATCTGAATCTGATTCAGCTATTTCAACATCAGGAAATGAAATCAGAAATGAAGCAAAGTCCCATATTGAGAAAATTCAAGATGAATATCAAAAAAAGCTACACAATGGCAAACTAAGTTATAAACTTAGAAAAGGTAGAGTGTACAGCGAAATAGCTAATCAGGCTAAGTATAATGATGCTGAATTGATAATTGCAGGTACACATGGTGCTTCAGGGTTCGAAAAGATGTGGATGGGGAGTAATGCTTTTCGTATTGTAACCTATGCTCCATGTCCGGTTATTACTATTAGATATGGTTTTAACTTCAATAAAAAACTGGAAAGAATTATTCTTCCAATTGACAGTTCGATGGATACTCGTCAGAAAGTTCCTTTTACTTGTAAAATTGCAAAGTATTTTGATGCTGAAATTCATATCTTAGGTATTTATACTACATCTTTAAAAGCAATTCAACGTAAAGTAGATACTTATGTTGAGCAAGTTGAAAAATATCTGAAAGAACATAATGTTAGATATGTAGTTAATAATGTTACTGCTGATAATACTACAAATACTACAATTGAGTATGCTCAGCAAGTGAATGCCGACTTAATTGCAATTATGACTGAACAGGAAAAGACTGCTGCTAACTTCTGGTTAGGGCCTTATGCTCAGCAAATGGTAAATAACAGTCCTATACCAGTTTTAAGTATTCAACCTATCGAAATTAACGATTCTGCAAGATAATCTGCATGCTTAAAAAATATTTTTTAATTTCTTTGATGATTCTGGCATTTGCTCCTTTTGCAAATGCCCAGAATCAAAAAGATGGGAGCAAAGAAGTGGTGCAAGATGGTAAGGTTGATGAACTTATTCAAAAATACATCAAAGTGAATGAGGTTGCTAATACCATCCCGGGTTTCAGGATTAATATCTTTTTTCAATCTGGCAATAATTCTAAAACAAATGCCAATCAGGCGAAGGCTGCTTTCATAGCAAAGTATCCGGATATTGAGGCTTATGTTGTGTTTGACGAACCAAATTATAAGGTTAAAGTTGGCGACTTCCGCACCCGCATGGAAGCAAGAGGATTTGTTGAAAAGATTAAAGCAGATTTTCCAGATGCTTTTGTTATAAAAGACAATATTTTCTTCCCAAATATAAATCTATAAGTAGTTTTTGATTTTATTAATCTCTTTAGCATCAATATAAATTGATGCTTTAATTTGCTGTATCCATATTTAATCAGTATGTATTTTATTAGTAAGATACATATTTCTAATCCCAATTTTTAAAACAATCCTTCCAAAAATAATTCTTCATATTGCTTTTAGGTTTTAATGCTGCCTTTTGGTTTAAATCCATTTTAAAAATAATTAAAAACTGATAGTTAATCTTACTTTTTTTCTTTTTTATTTTGTTAATGTCTTTATTTTTAATTTTATGATTGCTATTTCATGACAATTATATAATTAAAACTGGAGATAAGAAGACAGCCTTCATTTAATGCATCTTTTTCATCACAAAAATTTTTTGGTGTTAAATAATAAGAAATATAAAGATGAAGGAGGTTAATTTTAGTATTAAAATAATTTTTTGGATTAGAACACTTCTAAATAAAGTTCTGATTTTTTCATCCTGTAAAAAGATTTCGTAAAATCCGAGTTAAATTTATCTTACCAAAAAAAGATTTTGTATAAAAAACGTTTATTATATCAAACCAAAAAAAGATTTTATAAAATACGAATGGATTATGTCAAACCAAAAGATTATTTCGAAGAATCCGGGCGGATTATATCAAACCAAAAGATTATTTGATCGAGTTCACCACATTATGAGGTATTTAAAAAATGAGCACTTTTAGATGACATTTTAAGATTTATTCCCCGAAAGGGGAGAATAAAGTTTAAATATTATTAAAAACATCTATAAAAATTATTTTGAAACTATATTCTTAAATAGATAAAGTCCAGTTTTTAGAAATTTAATAATGATTTTTTTTATTTTTATTTAGATTGCTTCGTCGTTCTTCCTTTTAATATTTAAATTTATTAATCTCTGATTATTAACTCCTGACAGGTTTCCCATCCTGTCAGGTCTATATCTAAAAAGGCTTTTAAACCTGATAGGATGAAAAACCTGTCAGGAAGTACTCATAGATTTATCATAAAAAATTGTGAGATAAAATTAATAAAACACTTAATTAAAGCTGTCGTATTCTTATTTTTAATAAT
>CAIWDQ010000451.1 GCA_903911455.1 uncultured bacterium | reverse complement strand
CATTCCGTGCTTGACACGGAATCCCCTGAAAAGGCTAGTGTTAATGATTAGGATTACGGATGAAGACATTGGTTGGGATTGCGGGTCAAGCCCGCAATGACGACGACATTAATCACCAAATCACTAAATCGCAAAATCGCCAAATCATATATATTTAAACCCTGACTTCGGTTATAAAGACCTCACCTAAATCCTCTCCTGAGATGAGAGGACTTAAAGACAATAATAGAGTGTCATTCCGTGCTTGACACGGAATCCCCTGAAAAGGCTAGTGTTAATGATTAGGATTACGGATGAAGACATTGGTTGGGATTGCGGGTCAAGCCCGCAATGACGACGACATTAATCACAAAATCACTAAATCGCCAAATCACCAAATCGCTAAATCACCAAATCACCAAATCATGTTGCTTTTAAATTGATATTTATCAATAGGGTATCGCTTAAAAACTTATCAACTAATAATAGTTTAAAAAAAGTTAATAAAAAAACAATAAAGCATGCTTTTATATCAAATGTTTTTATAATTTCGCCTCAATTAAATTTCTTATATATATGCGAATAGAAAGAATAGCAAATGCACAGTCAGCTAACGACATGGACAATGTTGATCTATCATTGATTGATCCTTTAATAACAAAGTTCAAAGGAAAAAAAGGTAATTTGATACCAATTCTGCAAGGAACACAAAACATATATGGATATGTTCCAAGAGAAGCCTTTCTTAAAATCCATAAAGAAGCAGGTTTAAGCTTAAGCGAAATGTATGGAGTAGCAACATTTTACGCTCAATTCAGATTAAAACCTGTAGGGAAACATATAATAAAGGTATGTCATGGTACTGCATGCCACGTTCAAAATGCTAACAAGATTACCGAAGACCTGCAAGATTCTTTAGGTGTATTAGACGGCGAAACAACAACCGACAGAATGTTTACACTAGAATCGGTAGCATGTCTGGGTTGTTGCTCATTGGCACCTGTAATGATGATAGGCGACGAAACCTATGGTAACTTAACAGGCAAAGAAGCAGTGAGTATTGTGAAAAACATCAAAATTAAAGAAAGTAATTAATCAATTATACCATACTTAACAAATCTATGGAAAATATCAAAGTTATAGTAGGTTTAGGTAGTTGCGGGATTGCTGCCGGAGCTAATAAAACCTATCAAAAAATTAAAACACTAAAAGAAGTAGATAATCTAAGCTTTGAGCTTAAGAAAACAAGTTGTATTGGGATGTGTTTCCGCGAACCACTTGTTGAAATTATTGACAGCACAGGTTCTTACATCTATGGCAACGTTGACGAGAAACGTGCAATGGAAATTATTGAGAAACATGTTGAGCAACATGAGCCTATTAAAGAATATGTTGTAAAGACTGATTTGTTTGAGACTCCTGATAATTATTTCTTTGAAAACCAGGTGAAGATTGCTTTACGTCATTGCGGATTAATAGATCCTGAATCTATTGAAGAATACGAAGCATTAGAAGGTTACGAAGCTATAAGAAGAATAGCTAAAGATAAGATATCTTACGAAGAAGTAATTAAATGTGTACTTGATTCGGGGATGAGAGGTCGCGGTGGTGGTGGATTTCCAACAGGTTTGAAGTGGAGATTTGCAAGAGGAAACAAGTCAGAAGAAAAGTTTATCATCTGTAATGCCGACGAAGGCGACCCTGGTGCTTTCATGGACAGATCGTTACTTGAAGGTGACCCTCATGCAATACTTGAAGGTATGATAATTGGAGCTTATGCTATAGGTGCAACTGATGGTGTAATCTATTGCCGTGCCGAATATCCACTTGCTATTAAACGTTTGAATATTGCTATAGATCAAGCCCGTGATAAAGGTTATTTAGGTAGTAATATTCTCGGTATTGAAGGTTTTAACTTTGATATACATATTAAAGAAGGTGCAGGTGCATTTGTGTGTGGTGAAGAAACTGCATTGATAGCTTCTATAGAGGGAGAAAGAGGTATGCCACGCAAGCGTCCACCTTTCCCAGCTGAGTCAGGATTGTGGAGAAAGCCTACTAATATTAATAATGTAGAAACATTTGCTAACATTCCATGGATTATCTTTCATGGTGCTGCTGCTTATGCAAAGTATGGTACCGAAAAGAGTAAAGGTACTAAAGTGTTTGCTTTGGCAGGAAAGATTAATAATTCAGGTTTGGTTGAAGTCCCGATGGGAATCACTATTAAAGATATCATTTTTAAATTAGGAGGTGGTATTCCTAATGGTAAAAAGTTTAAAGCAGTTCAGCTTGGTGGTCCTTCAGGAGGATGTATTCCCGAATATCTATCGCATACAATAGTTGATTACGATTCAGTAAATGCTACAGGAGCTATCATGGGTTCGGGTGGTATGGTTGTAATGGATGAGACTACTTGTATGGTTGATATGGCAAAGTTTTTTTTAGATTTTACTAAGAAAGAATCTTGTGGTAAATGTACTTTCTGTCGTATAGGAACTCAACGTATGCTTGAGATACTAAATAGAATTACTGATGGAAAAGGAAAAGCTGAAGATATAGATACTCTTCTTGAGTTATCAACTAATATTAAAGATGGTTCGTTGTGTGGATTGGGACAAACTGCTCCAAATCCTGTATTGACTACCTTAAGATATTTCAGGGATGAATACGAAGCTCATATCATGCATAAGAAATGCCCTGCTAAGAAATGTAAGGCTCTTTTAACTTATGAAATAGTTCCTGATAAGTGTACAGGCTGTACCGTTTGTGCTGTTAAATGTCCTGTAAAAGCAATTACAGGCGAAAAGAAACAGGTACATTTTATTAATCAGGAAACATGTATCAAATGTGGCGATTGTTATTCAAGATGTAAGTTTGAAGCAATAACAGTTGACTAATTTAAATTCATTTACTTTTACATTTAAGCATTTTATAAAGATATGAACGAAATAAATATCATACTAAACGGAAAGATAGTTAAAGGAACTAAAGGCGAGACAATACTAACAGTAGCTAAACGAAGCGGAATAGAGATTCCTACATTATGCAACGACGAAAGACTTGAACCATATTCATCATGTTATGTTTGCGTAGTACAAGTTGAAGGAATGAGAGGATTACAACCTGCATGTTCAACTAAAATAGCTGATGGTATGAAGATAGAAACCAACAATGGTACTATCTTTAAATCACGTAAATCAGCATTAGAGTTATTATTAAGCAATCACTATGCAGATTGTATGGGACCATGCAAGCAAACATGTCCTGCAGGTGTTGATGTGCAAGGTTATATTTCTTTAATAGATAAAGGAATGTACAATGAAGCAGTTGAAGTTATAAAAGAAACCAATCCATTGCCTGCAATTTGCGGTAGAGTTTGTGTACGTCCATGCGAAGTAGCATGCAGACGTAATCTTTTAGGAGAAGGCACAGCAGTTGGTATTGATTATATGAAACGCTTTGCTTCAGATTGGGATTTAGATTCTCCAACCAAGTTTGTCCCTGAAATTAAACCAACAACTGGTAAACAAGTTGCTATTGTAGGTGCAGGTCCTGCTGGTTTATCAGCAGCATTCTTTTTACAAAAAGAAGGACATCATTGCGAAATATTTGAAGCAGCACCTAAAGCAGGTGGATGGTTAAGATATGGTATCCCTGAATATCGACTGCCAAATGATCTTTTACAAAGAGAGGTAGATAATATTACTGATATGGGTGTAAAGATACATTACAATCAGAAACTGGGAGAGAATCTTAGTTATAAAGCTTTAAAATATAAATATGATGCTATTATTCTTGGTATAGGATCACAAAAAGGAACATCAATTGGTTGCGAAGGCGACGATGCTCCAAATGTACTTTCTGGTATTGATTTCTTAAAGAAAATGGAAATCACAGGAAAGAAATATGACTTTAAAGGAAAGAAAGTAGCAGTAATTGGTGGTGGTAATACAGCAATGGATTGTTGCAGAACAGCAATGCGTTGTGGTGCCGAAAAGGTTGTTGTTATCTATAGAAGAACTGAAAAAGAAATGCCTGCTAATCCAATTGAAATACATGAATCAAAATTAGAAGGTATAGAATATATGTTCCTTACAGCACCTATGAAAGTTAATAAAGATGCTGAAGGTAATGCTAAAAGTATAACTTGTATTAAGATGGGATTAGGCGAACCTGATGCTTCAGGAAGAAGACGTCCTATACCTGTACCAAATTCTGATTTTGATGTTGATATAGATTATGCTTTAGCAGCGATAGGTCAGAAGACAATAGCTGAATTCATAGAAGATGTTAATAATAATACTGACATCGGCGAATTACAAATGAATAAGTGGGGTGATTTAGATGCAGATCCTGTTACATTGCAAACTGGAGTAAAGAGAATCTTTGCAGCTGGTGATGGTGTTACCGGTCCTGCAACATTAATTCAGGCAATTGCACAAGCAAAGATTGCAGCCAGAAGTTGCCATCAATATTTAATGGGATTACCTATTGAACCTGAAAAGAAAGAATTCTTATCTAAGAAAGAGAATTTCAAGATTCAGAGTTTAGAAGACTATATGGGCAAATTCTTAAAACAAAGTAGAGAAGAGATGCCTACAATGGATCCAAATCAACGCCAGAATTTTGAAGAAGTTGAGTTAGGTTATGCCAATGAAGCAGTAGCTCGTCACGAAGCACAACGTTGCATGGAATGTGGTTGTGTTGAATATTATAATTGTGATTTAAAAAGATTTGCTACAGACTATGAAGTTGATCAAAAGAAATATGAAGGCGAATACCAACGTTATGAAGTTGATTTCCGTCATCCATTTATTGAAATAGATAATAATAAATGTATACTTTGTTCAAGATGTGTAAGAATCTGTAAAGAGGTTGTAGGTGCGAATGCTCTAGGTTTAGTTAATAGAGGTTTTGTAACTTATGTTGCTCCAAGTATGGGCGAATCTTTGTTAGATACTTATTGCGAATCTTGTGGTTTATGTATTTCTACATGTCCTACAGGTGCAATTACTGAGAATGTAGATTTCAAACCGGGCCCTGTTAAACTTGAGTCAAGTGATACAATTTGTAATTATTGTTCAGTAGGTTGTTCAATTAGCCGTAATCATAAGAATGGTTTTGTTATGAATGTTACAGGGCGTCATGGTAAAATAAACACAGATGCTAATATCTGCAGGTATGCTAAGTTTGGTTATAAATTTAAGAATGAAAAGAATCGTATAACTAAACCAATCTTAAAAGTTGCAGGTAAATTTCAGGAAATTGAATTTGCAGAAGCAATTGATATTATTTCTTACAAAATTAAGAGTGTTTTACCAGATGAAAATGCTTTCTTTGCCGGTGCAAGATTATCTAATGAAGAAATGTATTTAATTCAGAAACTTGCCAGATATGGTGCTAAAACTAATAATGTAAATAGTTTCCATTATTTAGGCAGAGGGATAGGATACATTTCAAATACAATTGATAATACTTCATTTGATAAAATTAAAGAAGCAAATAAGATTTATCTGTTAGGTTCTGAAATTAACAACGATAATGCAGTTGTTGGTTATATGGTTAATAATGCTCAATTCAGAAACAATGTGAAACTTGAGGTTATTAATACAAATGAAAATAACACAATGAAGCATAAAGCTACAATAAATTCTACTATTAAGAATTATTATTACTTTATCAAAGCTGTTAATCATTATTTATTATCTAACGAAAAAGAAGACAAAGCATTCATAGCTGACCATTGTGAAGATTTTGATACTTATAAAAAGCAATTATTAGCATTAAACTTTAAAGATTTAGCTGAAAAAGGTTCTTACTCAGAAGAATATGTTATTAAATTCGCTGAAGAGTACATTGCTGAACCTAAAGCAATAATTATTTATTCTGAAAAGAATATATCTTCTAACACAAGTTCTGAGATATTTAATCTTGCATTACTAACTGGTAAGTTAGGAAAACATTCATTTGGTATTATTTCTTTAAAAGAAAAGAATAATTCAAGTGGAATATTTGATATGGGTATCTGTCCTGTACAAGGATTAGGTAAACATTCTATTTTAGATGAGAAGATGCAGAATATCATGAAAGAAACATGGCATATTGATGAATTACCTACAAGCATTGATTCAAATATGATCTCAACAATTAATGAAGGTAAATATAAAAATATGTTTATTTTTGGTGAAGATCCTATTGGTTGTTCAGTTGATAAAGCTAAAACTACTAAATGGTTTGAGAATTCAGAATTTATTATGGTTCAGGATTACTTTATGACTGAAACTGCTCAACATGCTCATTTAATTTTACCTGCTTCTTTCCCTGTTGAAACAGGAGGTAGTTTTACTAATTCACAAAACATTATTCAGAAGTTTGATTGCCAGATGGAATCTAAAGTAGAAAGAAAAAATCATGAACAATTAAAAGATATTCTTGCTAAATTTGGAGATCATACAGAACAATCTGATGTAACTGATGTAATGATGGAAGTTATTTCTATTCTACAAATTGAAAAAGTATCAAAATACAAGTTTACATTTACTGATAATGATAATATTAATCGTATCTTTAACTATGGATGTGATTCATTAGTTAAAAGTTTTGAAAACTATTTTGATGAAAAAATTAATAAAAGTTTAAATTAATATTGACATCTGTCAATAAATTGTATATATTTGCGTAGAATTGTATAAACAAGAATAATATTTAAAAAAATGAATGCAATCAATTTCATATCACTGCAGGTAAAGTGCCCTCATTGTAGTAAATCTTTGATGGATGATATTAATTTTATAGATAATGAACCAAGTATTAAATTACTTGTTGAAAGTGAAGGTAAGAGTGGAACATTGAATTTAAGTTCAATATATGGAAGTTATAATTATCTTTCTGATCTTGATTTTAAAGAAAATTCAGTATCTAAATTCTCTTGTCCTCATTGCAGAGAAGAATTAAATACAACTGATAAATGTAAGACTTGTGATGCTTCAACAGTAACTCTTATTCTGGATATTGGTGGTAAAGTAAGTTTCTGTTCACGTAAAGGTTGTCAGGATCATAATATAGGTTTTGAAGATCTTTCAGTTGCTCTTAAAAAGATGTATTTAGACTTTGAACAGGGAACTAAAGTTAAATTTAAACAAGAGGATATTGTTACACCCGAAAAGGTTAAGGTGAAAACAGAATCAGAATTACATAAAGAGATTATTGAAAGTGGTTCTTTTTTAAATGTATATTGTCCTCATTGTAACAAATCATTGATCGACGATGAAATGTTGAAACTAAGGATTGTTAATGAGAAAAAAGAAGAGGGTTATATTATGCTTAGCCCTTATTTAAATGTTTTCTCATCAAAGTCGACAATATATTTACCTGAAGAAAAGGAATTAAGTGATATTAAATGTTATCATTGTGATAAAAGTTTGAAATTATCTGACACCAAATGCGAAAAATGTGGTACTTCTATTGCTAAAGTATTAGTAGGAGCCAGAACAAAGATGATTGATTTCTTTATTTGTTCTAAAAAAGGTTGTACATGGCATGGTTTAAGCAAAAGAGATTTGGATGATATAAGATTGGAGGATAGTAATGAGTGGTAACTAAATCATAAATTATGTTTCAGATTGTAAGAAAACAAGAAATGGCAAAAGGCACAATTATCAGATTTGATATAAGTGCTCCTAAAATTGCTGCTAAAATTAAAGCCGGACAATTCATTATATTGAGAGTAAATGAAACCGGCGAAAGGATTCCTTTAACAGTTGCTGATAAGGATGAATTTGCAGGTATAATAACTATTATCTTTCAGGTAGTAGGTAAAACGACTGCTTTAATGCGTTCTCTAAACGAAGGCGATACTATCAAGGATGTCGTTGGACCATTAGGGAAGCCTGTTGAAATTCACAATGCTGGAACAGTTGTTATGGTTGGTGGTGGAACTGGTATTGCTATTTTACATCATGTTGCTAAAGCTTTTAAGAATGCAGGGAACAACGTAATCGGTATTATTGGTGCTAGAGATAAAGATCTGATAATTCTTGAAAGTGAGATGGAAGCAATCTGTGATGAATTAATTGTTACTACAGATGATGGAAGTTATGGTCAGAGAGGTTTTGTTACTCAGCCTTTGCAAAAATATCTTGACGAACGTTATGATATAAAACTGGTTTATGCTATCGGACCTATTATCATGATGAAGAATGTTTGCAATTTGACCAAGAAATATAATATGCCCACAATGGTTAGTTTAAATCCTGTTATGATTGATGGTACCGGAATGTGTGGTGGTTGTAGGGTTAAGGTTGATAATAAAACTCAGTTTTGCTGTGTTGATGGGCCTGACTTTGATGGACATACTGTAGATTTTGAAGAATTAGAAAAAAGGAATTCTCTATATTTAAAAGACGAGAAAACTTCATTATTATTCTCCATTAAATAATTAAAACTTACGATTATGTTGGAACAAGATGTTAAATATCTAAAGTTTAAAACCTATTTAAATACTTATTGTCCTTTTTGTCATCAGAGTTTTAATGTTGAAAAAAAGGATCATAAACAAATAGAGTTTAAGGCAAAGTATAAAGGTGAAGAGATTGATATCTTTTTAAGTCCTTATCTTGATGTTTTTGACAGCGAAACTTCTGTTCCCGTTAAGGATGGTGAATTTCTGGAAGATTTAATGTGTCCTCATTGTCAGAAGAGCCTTATTAGTCCTGAAACTAAATGTGGTGAATGTGGTTCACCTGTTGGAAGTGTTATTATTTCTGCACTTTCCAAACTGGTTCCTTTCTTTATTTGCTTGAAGAAAGGTTGTGAATGGCATGGATTAACTAAAGCTGATGAACGTAAGATTAAATTAAAGATACCCCGTCAGGATATGCCTGAACAGGATCAAACATTAAGAATTCACAATCATCAGGAAGTTCCTTATGGATTTACTACAGAATTAGCTTCATTAGAGGCAGGAAGATGTTTGCAATGTAAAGTTCCTAAATGTGTTGAAGGCTGTCCTGTTAATGTTGATATCCCTGGTTTTATTAAATTAATGCGTGAAGATAATTTTGATGGTGCAGCCAAAAAGATTAAAGAACGCAATGTCTTACCAGCAATTTGTGGTAGAGTTTGTCCACAGGAAAGTCAATGTGAAGAAAAATGTATTTTAGGATATAAAGATAAACCTGTTGCAATTGGTCGTCTTGAACGTTTTGTTGCCGACTTTGAACGTAAGATGGAATTAGTAAAGATTCCTATTGTCAAAAATAAAAACAATAAAAGAATAGCTATTGTTGGTTCAGGGCCTGGTGGACTGACCTGTGCTGCTGATATGGCTTTACATGGTTATTCTGTTACGGTATTTGAAGCATTGCACGAATTAGGTGGAGTACTTACATATGGTATTCCTGAATTCAGATTACCAAAATCTATAGTGCAGTTTGAAATTAATTTCTTAAAACAATTAGGTGTCAGGTTTGAAGTAAATCATATTATAGGAACAATTCTTACAATTGATGAATTGCTTGAACATTTTGATGCTGTTTATATAGGAGTTGGAGCAGGGCTACCTGTTTTTGCTAATATTGAAGGTGAAAGTTTAGGTAATGTCTTTTCTTCTAATGAATACCTTACTAGGATGAATTTGATGAAGGCTTATCGTTTCCCTGAATATGATACTCCTATGCCGAAAGGCAATAAAGTTGTAGTTGTTGGTGGTGGTAATGTTGCCATGGATTGTGCCCGAACAGCAATACGTACAGGTTCATCTGATGTAACTGTTGTTTATCGTCGTTCCAGAAACGAATTACCGGCAAGGGAAGAAGAAGTTCATCATGCAGAGGAAGAAGGTATCAAATTTAAACTTCTTACCAATCCTACCCGTTATATAGGTACTGATTACAGTACTTTAAAAGCGATGGAATGTATAAAAATGCAATTAGGAGAGCCTGATGCTTCAGGTAGACGAAGACCTGTTCCAATTGAAAATTCTGAATTTATAATTGAATGTGATATGGCAATCATTGCTATCGGTACCGGACCTAATCCTATTATATTCAGTACTACTCCTAACCTTAAACGTAATAAGTGGGGTTATATTGATGTCAATCAAGAGACAGGTGAAACATCTATAGAAGGAGTATATGCAGGTGGAGATATTGTTTCTGGATCTGCAACTGTTATTGAAGCTATGGGTGCAGGAAGAATAGCTGCTAATTCAATGCACAAAAAATTGTCAGGAACTAAAGAAAAGGAAAAAGAAAAAGAGACCAAAAAATAATACTATATGAATAATACTACTACTAGCTCGGAGATTATTGAATTTGCCATTACTTTTGAGCAATTTTCAATTGAAATGTACACTCATCTTGCCTCATTATCTGATAATGACTGGATGAAAAAACGATTTTATCAATTAGTTTTAGAAGAAACTGATCATAAGACACAATTATTAAGTTTAATTAGTTCTAATAATTTAAATTTTACTTCCGAAACTATTAGCAACATTGAAAAGATCTCCAACCTCTTTAATATTACCTCATTTACCGAATTAACTTATAAGGAAACTTTACAAGTTGCTATGCAGAACGAAAAGAGTCTTTTTAAGTTTTATTTATGCTTATCCGAAGGTGTTGCTGATGAAAATATGAAACAATTGTTTACTAATTTAGCACAGGATGAAGCTCAACATAAACTTATATTTGAACTTGAACATGAAGTACATTTTGAACATCCTTTTATTGAAATTGATAATTCTAAATGTACACTTTGCAATGATTGTGTAACTGTTTGCAGCGAAATAGTAGGTGCTAATGCATTGAAATTAGTTGAACATGGTGTAGCTCCATCAGAAGGTATTAGATTACAGGATACTCCTTGCGAAAGTTGTGGTATGTGTATTGCAGCTTGTCCTACAAATGCTATTTCCGAAAAAGTTATTTTAAATATTGATATTGATGATTTAGAATCTTTTGAAACTGTTTGTAACTATTGTTCTGTTGGTTGCAGTTTGAAGATATTTACCGATGAAAATGGCTCTGTAGTTAAAGTTGATGGCCTAGAAGGTACAGTTAATACAGATGCTAATATTTGTAAATATGCAAGATTTGGTTATCAGTATATTAATGATACAAGTAGAATTAGTAAACCATTACTGAAAGTTGATGGAGTATTTGAAGAGATTAGTTTCCCTGAAGCTTATGATATTATTGCATCTAAGATTAAGGAAGTTGAACCTGATGAAAACGCTTTCTTTGCAGGTGCACGCTTAACCAACGAAGAGATTTATCTTATTCAGAAGTTAGCGAGGGCAGGAGCGAAGACCAATAATATTACGAGTATGCATTATATCAAAAGAGGTGCACATATTATCAATACTTCTTTTGATAATGTGCCTTTTGAAGATATTAATGGTGCTAGCAAATTTTACCTTATAGGTTCCGAACTCAATGAGGATCATCCTGTGGTAAGTTACATGGTTTATGATACTAAATCAAAAAAGAACATTACTATTGAATCTGTTACTACATTGCCAAAGACTTCAATGGGAGCTAAATGTGATAACGTTGTAAATATTATCAATTATTATTATTTTATCAAAGCTGTCAATCATTATATAGTTTCTAATAAACTTTATAATATGATGTTTATTAATGATAAGTGTGATAATTTTGATAAATATTGTACTACTTTACTTACTGAAGATTATGATAATCTTCTAACACTTGCAGGAACTAATAAAGATGTTATTGCAAAGTTTGCTACTGAGTATAATAATCAGATGAATGCTATCATTTTATTCTCTGAAAAAGAAATCTCGGCACCTGCTTCTACTGAATTATATAATCTTACGATGCTTACAGGTAAGTTAGGTAAGACATCAAACGGATTGATTGCTTTAAAAGTAAAAAACAATTCACAGGGAGTATTTGATATGGGTGCTTATCCAACTTTTAGTGTAGGTTATCAGGATATTTGTGATGCTGAACTAATTGAAAAACTAGAAACTACATGGGATATTAAAGGTTTGCCAACAAAGAATTTTAGAGAACAGGAAATATTGTTACGTGAAGGTAAAATCAAGAACATCTTTATATTTGGTGAAGACCCAATTGGTTGTTCAGTAGATAAAGAATACATTAAAGAACTAGGAGCTAAGTTAAAGTTTGGTATGGTGCAGGATTATTTTATGACTGAAACTGCAAAATTAGCTGATTTGGTTTTGCCCGCTTCATTACCTTTTGAAATTGGTGGTCATTTTACCAATACTCAGCGTTATATCCAGAAAGTTAACAAGACTATGTCTTCTCCGATTACCGAAAATTCATATCAACAAATTAATAACTTACTTAAGAAGTTTGGAGTTAAATCCAACCCTGATTCTGATCAGGTGATGTTGGAAGCTATTAACCTACTACCAGATGTTTCTGATGATTACGAACGCAATAAATTCAAGTTTGTAAATACTACTGATAATAATTATCAACGCTTGTTTGATTACGGTTGTGATACTGTAGTTAAGTACTTTGACGAAGATTTTGAAAACAAATTTAAGAATTAATCTAACAATAATATACAATGAAAGAATTTGAAAACATTGACGAAATTTTAGATTTCGCTATTAATGAAGAGCAACAGGCTGTAGATTTTTACATGACATTAGCCGAAAGTGCCAAAAATGAATACATTAAAAATACATTCATTGATTTTGCTAAAGAAGAAGTGAATCATAAAAACAGATTAATGGACATCAAACAGAACGGTTTGTTTACAATGACTGCCGAAACTGTTGCTGATCTTAAAATAAGTGATTATACTGTAAGTGTGCATCCTACACCAAACATGACTTACAGTGATGCTTTGGTATTAGCAATGAAAAAAGAAAAAGCAGCATTTAAACTTTATTCTAAATTAGCCGAAAGAGCTCCTAATTCCGAACTTAAAGATGTATTTCTGTCATTAGCTGCAGAAGAATCAAAACATAAACTACGTTTTGAAATAGAATACGACGAATTCGTTTTAAAAGAAAACTAATTAATTTCTTTTATAAAAACACACAAGCCTTCAGCATATTAAATGTTGAAGGCTTTTTATTTTATAATCCAATTCTCTTAGTCTCTCCCTCACTTAGTCTTTACTCTTTAGCTTATCATTTCATTTTTCAACATAAATTTCCTTATTATTTCTCCCATTCTTTCAAGCACATGATTATAAACAGCTCCACTTAACTGTGGCGAATGAATTACTAGTTTAGTTCTGTTTTCATTATAATAAGTATCAAAAGGCGGATATTTTGATTCAGTTGTAAAGAATTTAACATTAAATATATTTTCAATATGATGTTCAGGTTCATTACTAATATATTTACCGCATACTAAGAGAACAATAGGAAATTGTTTAATAAAATCAGTATTCAAAAAAGTATTAATCCTTTTATCTAGTCTTAATTTAAGTGCAAACTGTTCTTGTTTCAAAAGTTTCTTCACTTCAGTAACGTCACTCATTTCAGTTGTAAAAATATTTTCAAGAAAATCAATTTTCATGCAGTTTTCTCTATCTTTATAATCAATAGGATTGTCATATATAATACTTTGTAATGTTTGATAAGCGCGCCAGGGATTACCACTTTTTCTTAAAATATTTATTTCAGGCATAAAACTATAACTAGGAGTTGTATTTTCTTCAAAATGTTTTTTCCATGTTTTGGCATTATCAACAAACGCACCTTTTTCTAATCTGTAGTCAGCACCTTTAGCAGCCTCTTTGCCTACAAGCAATATCTTTGCATTAGGATTTCCTGTTCCAACATAAAAATTATCTTGAAGTCCTCTTTCTACCAGTTCTTTAAATTCTTTTGGATACATTTTGTACGATATTAATTTTTGTAAAATTACACATTTATTCAATCTAACAATAGTTTTAAGTTATTATTTATTATCTTTATGATGATATTTATATTTATAACCGAATGCAGGGTTTAAATAT